>CAVCTM010000105.1:0-7263 GCA_963605115.1 Pseudobutyrivibrio sp.
ATAATAAACCCCTCCTAAGGGTTAGTTGTGAGTTCGATTCTCGCAGGGGGTGCCATGCAAAAAAACCGGAGAGTCCTTTGGACTCTCCGGTTTTTTTATTTTTCCACTTTTTGTAAAAGCTTTGCCATGACCGCAACGGCGGCGGCAGCGAGGGCGGCGGTGGCGGCGCCGACCACGAAGGCGGCGGTGTAGCCGCCGGTCGCGGCGCGCAGGGCGCTCGACAGTGCGTTGAAGGTCACGGACGAGATGCCGAGGGCGAGCATGATGATGCCGTAATTGCTGCCGGTATAGCGCGGACCGAAAAAGTCCGTTGTCGCGGCGGGGTTGATGGCGGCGGGACCGCCGAAGGCAAAGGCGGCGAGCAGCACGAGACCGAAATAAGCCGCGCCCCCGGCGGCGATGAGGCCGAGCGCCGCGGCTGCCGTCACGCCGCAGAGCAGCGCGAGCGTCCGCAGTCTGCCGAGCCGGTCGGAGAGCGAGCTCATCAGCAGCCGCCCCGCGGCGTTCGCGAGTCCCGTGAGCGAGACGCAGAGCGTCGCAGCCCCGGCGGTGAGCCCGCGCTCCAGACCGAGGCTCTTGATGAGCGGGGTCAGCATGTTCCATGTTCCGTTATAGAAAAAGCAGCTTAAAAACAGCAGCCAGAACGGAAGGCGGCGCACCGCCTGCCCCGGCGTGAGCGAGCCGTCCGGCTCCGCTGCGGCGGCGGGCTGCGCCTCCGGCACGCGGATGAGCAGGCAGGCGCAGACGCCGACGGCGAGGAACACCGCGCCCAAGATCCGCAGTGTTGCGGGCAGCCCCAGCGCCGCGAGCAGCCGGGACGCCAGCGGCGCGAACACGACCGTGGAGAGTCCGAAGGTGCTCGCCGCGAGCCCCGTGGCGAAGCCGCGCCTGCCGGGGAACCAGCGCTGGACGCAGCAGAGCATCGGACCGTAAGCCAGCCCGCTGGAAAAGCCCGCGACGAGGCAGTAAGAGAAATAGAAAAGTCCGATCGGCGCGCCGGGACGCCAGAGCGACGAGAGCAGCACGCCCGCGCCGAACAGCGGCACGCCGACGAACGCCACGCGCCGCGGACCGACCCGGTCCTGCCACGCGCCGCCGGCGAGGTTGCCGAAGCAGAAGCAGAAGAGCATCAGCGCCGACACGAGGTCGACCGCGGCGGCGCTCCAGCCGAAATAGTCGATCGTGCTCTGGCGGAACACGCTCCAGACATACAGGATCCCGGCGCAAAGCTGCACCGCGAGACACCCGGCGACCGCCGGGAGCTTTCCCTTCTGCTTCATAGCTTTGTTTCTTTCCTTTCTCTTTTTCGGTTTATTTTTTCAGCATCCTGCGCAGCGCCCGCAGGATGGGCGGCAGCACGGCGGAAAACGCCGCAGCCGTGGCGATGCCGGTGACGATGCGGACGGCGAGGGAGCCGAAGACGAGGGCTTTGGAGTAATAGTGGAAAATTTTGGCGTCCGCGTAGAGCGCGAGCGTGTTGAGCCCCGTGACGAGCAGGGCGCTCGCCGCCGTGATGAGCAGCAGCTCGCGAAAGCGCAGCTCCCGGTCGCGGCGGCGCGCGCCGTAAAGCCCGACGACGAGCCCGCTCAGCGCGTGGGGCAATATCCAGAGCGGCGTCGTCACCGTGAGCCCGTAGCCCCCGGCGAGCTGGCTCAAAAAGCTGCCGAGCAGCCCGATCAGGAGCCCGTCCGCGGGACCGAACAGCAGCGCGCCGATCAGGATCGGCAGCGCCTCGAACGTGATCTTCAGGTTGGCGAGCTTCAGCGTCGCCCACGTGCCGAGCACGAAGTAGATCGCGATGAGCAGGGCGTTGAAAACAAGCCTGCGCGCATTTGTTTTTTTCATAAAAATCTCCTTTCATGGCGCAGTGCCACGAAAGGAGACGCGATCGTCCCTTTGGTGGCAGCGGATGCGGAACCGTAACCGCGGGGCTCATTCCCCTTCGTCCGGAGGACAACTTCCCATCCCTCCGGCACTTTACGCTGCGGTTCCTACTCTGTCATTCCTATATCATTATCAGCCCGGAGAAGGCGGAGCCTTCTCCGGACTGGATTTTTTTACCGTCCCTTCTCCAGCCAGCCGCGCGCGAGGGGCAGCAGGACGCCGCCCACGGCGTTTCCGGCTGTCATGAGCAGCAGATAGCCGAGCGTCCGGAGACTCCAGACGCCGGCGGCTGTGAAATAGTACATGTTCGCGACGCAGTGCTCAAAGCCGCAGAGGATGAACACCGTGACGCCAAAAAAGAGCGCGAGGTATTTCCCCAGCTCGTGGGGATTGTTCGCAAAGCCGTCCACGGCGATATAGATGAGCACGTTGCAGAGCACGGCGAGCAGGAACACGCTGCCCGGCGTATCGCCGAGCTTGGCGGCGCAGACGGTCTCCGCCGCGGCTTGCAGCGCGGGACCGATGCGCGTCGCGCGCTCGATGAGCGCAACGAGCGCGGTCCCGGCGAGGTTGCCGAGCCAGATGACCGGCAGCGCCGCCGCGTAAGCCCCGCCGCGCCGGAACACATAGCAGACGCGCCCCGTGAAGAGCGAAAAGCCGCAGGTACAGATCGTGAAGAGCCCGACGGTGAACAGCAGCGCACCGGCGAGGCGGCTCTCCGTCAGCAGGAACACCGTTCCGCCGAGGGCGATGCAGGCTCCGGCGAGAGAGCCGGAGACAAAGGTCCGCAGCGTTTTCATGCCCTGCGCTCCGCCGCCTCGACCACGTGGCGCACGAGCACCGCCGTCGTCACCGCGCCGACGCCGCCGGGGACCGGCGTGAGGGCGGAGACGACGGGCTCCGTCTCGTCAAAGCGCACGTCGCCGCAGAGTCTGCCCAGTGCCTCGTTCCAGTGGATGCCGACGTCCACGACCGTCTGTCCGGGGCGGAAGCAGTCCGCCCCGAAATGCGCCATCTGCCCGGCGCAGACGACCACGATGTCCGCCTCCCGCATCACGGCGGGAAGGTCGGGGGTCTTGGAGTGGCAGAGCGTCACGGTCGCGTCCCGCGCGAGCAGGAGCATCGCGGCGGGTCTGCCCACGACGAGGCTGCGCCCCACGACCGCGGCGCGGCGCCCGGCGCAGGAAACGCCGTAATGGTCCAGAATTTCCGCCGCGGCGCGCGCCGTGCAGGGCGGGAAGCCGAGCCGCGCGCCGGTGAACACCCCGGCGAGGGAGCCGTCCGTGCAGCCGTCCACGTCCTTTTCCGGCACGATGGCGCAGCGCGCGCGCTCGTTGTCGAGCCGCTCCGGAAGCGGGCGCAGCAGCAAAATGCCGTGGACGCCCTCGTCCCGGTTCAGCGCGTCGAGCGCGGCATAAAACGTGGGCGCGTCGACATTTTCATCGAGCGCGGCGCAGCGCGTCTCCACGCCGACCTGCGTGCAGCGCTTCACCGCGCCGCGCTCATAGCTGAGGTCGTCCTCCCGCGCGCCGACGCGCAGGATCGCGAGCGTCGGCACCACACCGCGAGAGCGCAGCGCGGCGGCGCGCGCCGCCGTCTCCTCGTTCAGCGCCGCCGCGACGGGCGCGCCCTTCAAAAGCTCAGCCATTGGGATTCTCCTTGTAATAGTCTTCAAAAATCCGGTCCGCCAGCGGGCAGAACGCCGCGAGCAGCGCATCCGCGCGCGCATCGAGCGCCGCGGCGCAGTCCCGGTCCCGCATCAGGCGGGTATTGACGCGCACGTTCGCCGCCGCCGCGCAGAGCGCGCCGCGGGCGATCGCCGCACCGCTCGCCGCGTCCGAGACGGCGAGGACACTGCCCTTATCCAGCAGCTCGCGCTGCATTTCGATCACTGCGGCGCAGTGCTCCGCGATGCGCAGCGGCACGGCGGCGGCGTCGCGCAGGCAGCACTCCATCGTCTCCGCGCGCCCCGGCGCGTCCTTCGGCAGCGCGTAAGCCGCCGCGAGCGGCAGAAACGCCGCCGCGTCCGCGTCCACGCATTCGAGCAGCGCAGCGCGCAGCGCCTCCGCCCGCCCGGTAAGGCGCCGGATGTCCGTCTCCACGGCGGCGTATTTCTTCTTCCCCGCCGTCAGCGCGCAGACCATGCCGCCGAGCGCGGCAGCCAATGCCCCGGCGAGCGCGGCAGCCCCGCCGCCCCCCGGCGCCGCCGCGGAGGAGGCGAGCTTTTCCGTAAAGTCCCTGCCGGAGCAGTCGATCAGTGCCATAGCGTTTCTCCCGTTTTCGCGTTTTTTCCAGTATAGCACGCCGCGCCCCCGGAGGGAAGCATCGTTTTCTTTTTATCGAATGAAATTCGTGCCGATGCGCTTCTCCTTCTCAGGCAGCCCGAACTTTTCCTTCCCCAGCGCGATGCTCTTCACGAGGAAGCCGACGTTCCGCGCGAGGGCGCGCATGGTCTGCATCCCCTCGCCGTCCCCGGCGGCTTCGCCGGGGGCAGCGCCGTGGACGGAGTTCCAGTACTGGCTGGAGGCGACGGGCATGCCGGAGATGGTGAAATACTTGTTGAGCCGGTCGAACGCCGCGCTCGCGCCCCCGCGCCGGCAGACGGCGACCGCCGCGCCGACCTTCATCGTCTTGTCGAAGGGCGTGGAGTAAAAAAGCCGGTCGAGCAGCGCCGTCAGCGTTGCGTTCGCGGAGGCGTAATACACCGGAGTGCCGACGATGAGCGCGTCCGCCGCTTCGAATTTCGGCGCGATGGCGTTCACCGCGTCGTCAAAGACGCATTTGCCGAGTCTGCGGCAGCCGCCGCAGGCGACGCAGCCGCGGATCGCCTCCGCGCCGATCTGGACCGTCTCGGTCTCAAAGCCCTCGGACTCGAACATGCGGGCCATCTCCGCGAGCGCCGCCGCTGTGTTGCCGTTTTTCCTCGGCGAGCCGTTGATGAGCAGGATCTTCATAGCTTTTCCAAGTCTCCCCTTCGTTCTTTTTTCGGATATTTTAGCCCAAACGCGCCGCTTTTGCAAGAGTCTTGCTTGCAAACAAAGCCGTCAGCGGCTATAATATCAGGAGTAATTTTCAGAAGGAGCCGTAGAATTTATGTCCGCTTCCAAAAAGAATCTGATCTTCATCCTGCTCGTCTTCGTCGTCGTGACCGCCTACACGCTCTTCGGCGGCGGCGGGAAGGGCTATGACTTCTCCCTCGAAAACGAGACGCTGACCGTCAGCGGTCCGGAGGAATACAGCTTCTCCGTGCCCTTCGCGGACATCGCAGACGTCGCGCTCGCGGAGGATTTTGACCCCGGTCTCTGCGTCTCCGGCGGCAGCAGCCGCAAGTATAACTGGGGCACATGGGAAAACGCCGCCCTCGGGGAGTATCAGCTCTGCATGCTTGCCAAGCTCTCCGACTGCGTTGTCGTGACGGCGGCGGACGGGGCGCACTATGTCTTCAACATCGAAAGCGACCGCACCACGGCGGAATTTGCCTCCTCGTTCCGGGAGTATCTGGACACGCTGGCGGCGGAAAAGGAGTAAAAAACAAAATGGAATCTGCAAAACAGCGCTTCCTGCGCTATGTCAGAGTCTGGACAACATCGGACGAATCCAGCGGGACCTCGCCCTCCACGGAGCGGCAGCGCGACCTCGGACGCCTTCTGGAGTCGGAGCTCGCCGCCCTCGGCTGCCGGGATGTTCACATGGACACCTGCGGCAACGTGATCGCGACGCTGCCCGCCGCCCCCGGCTGCGAGCGTGCGCCGAAGATCGCGCTCATCGCGCATGTGGACACCTCGCCGGACGCACCGGGCGAGGGTGTGAATCCCCGCATCGTGCGCTATGAAGGCGGCGAGCTGCCGCTCGGCAACGGCGTTTCGCTGACCCCGGCGCTCTGCCGCGGGCTGGAGGATCACATCGGCGATGAGCTCATCGTCACGGACGGCTCCACCTTACTCGGCGCGGACGACAAGGCGGGCGTCGCGGAGATCATGGCGGCGGCGGAGACGCTGATCGAGACCGGCGCAAAGCACGGCGAGCTGCGCATCGTGTTCACGACGGACGAGGAGATCGGCTGCGGCGTGGACGGGCTCAGCGTGCCGGAGCTCGGCTGCGACTGGGGCTACACCGTGGACGGCGGTCCGCTCGGCGAGATCGAGTATGAAAACTTCAACGCCGCCGGCGCGGTCGTGACGGTCCACGGCGTCGGCGTCCACCCCGGCGACGCGAAGGACGTGATGGTCAATGCCGCCGCCGTTGCGATGGAGCTCCACGCCCTGCTCCCGGCGGACGAGGTGCCGGAGAAAACGAGCGGCTACGAGGGATTTTTCCATCTGCACGACATGCGCGGCTGCTGCACGGAGGCTGTGCTCGAATACATCATCCGCGACCACGACCGCCCGCGCTTCGAGCGCCGCAAGGCGCTTTTCCGCGCCGCCGCGGACGCGATCAACGCCAAATACGGTCCCGGCACCGCCGAGGCGGACATCCGCGACACTTACTACAATATGAAGGAAAAGATCGAGCCGCACATGCACCTCATCACCCGCGCCGAGGCAGCCTTCCGCGCAAACGGCATCGAGCCGCGCTGCGTCCCCATCCGCGGCGGCACGGACGGCGCGCGCCTGAGCTGGGACGGGCTGCCCTGCCCCAATCTCTCCACCGGCGGGTATAATTACCACAGCGTCCGCGAGTGGATCCCGGCGGAGAGCCTCGACGCTATGGCGCGCGTGCTCGTGACGCTCGCGGAGGGCTTCGCGGAATGAAGGAATTGGAGGTGCGCAGCGCACGGCTCGTTCTCCGTCCGCGGACGGAGGAGGAGATGCTTGCCCTATATGATGCGGAGACCGACCCGGAGGACCGCAAGGCGTACAGCGAGATGCTGGCGCTGATGCGCGATAAGCCGGAGACGGCGGAATGGGCATGCGACTGGCGCGTCTCCCTGCCGGACGGCACGGAGGTCGGCGGCGCCGGCTTCAAGGGCGCGCCGGACGCGGACGGCAGCGTGGAGATCGGCTACGCCACGCTCCCCGCCCACCGACGCCGGGGCTACGCCGCGGAATACACCGCCGCGCTGAGCCGCTGGGCGCTCGCCCAGCCGGGCGTGAAGCGCGTCCGCGCCCAGACGGAGCCGGACAACACCGCAAGCCAGCGGACCCTCGCCCGCTGCGGCTTTGTCCCCTGCGGAGTTGGGGAGGAAGGTCCGATGTTTGCGTTGTGTCAGCGGGGGTGAAAATTTGAATGCGCCTTGCGGCGCAAAGATTTGATTTATTTCGCGCCGCAGGCGCGACTTACTTTGCCCCTCGCCCTAAAGGACTAGCGCCTTCGGCGCGTCGCGGGAAAGTAAGCAAAGGCGCGGTTAAGGGAAAACCCTTTCGAATGGGTTTTCCCTTA
>CAVCTM010000106.1:0-7207 GCA_963605115.1 Pseudobutyrivibrio sp.
TTCCGGAAGCTTACAACCCTCCAGTCAGCGCTTCGCGCTGACAGCCTCCCTTGCACAGGGAGGCCTTTAAATTGAGCGGCTTCGCCGCGTTGATAAGATTCCTTTGACAGTCTCAAGAGAGCAGCCCGCGGCGGCGGGCTGCTCTCTTGGCTTACTCGGTATAGTGCTTATGATTATTGATATGGTCGATGCAGAAGCAGTGGTAGCCCTGACAGCGGGAGCAGTAGCGGAACTCCAGATCGGGATAGTCCGTGTCGGTGCGGCCGCAGACCTCGCAGCGGCGGGTGTAGGGGCGGTTTTTCTGCCCATACTGCATTTTCCGCACGGCGGCTTTGAAATTCGTGGTGTTCTGCCGCTGCGCCTTCGGGCGCGGGCGGAGATAATCGAAGAGCCAGCCGCCGCAGAAGACGACATAGTGCAGCAGCACCACGACCGGCAGCAGATTTGCCGGGAACGTGCCCATCGCGACGTCCGCCGCGAAATAGAGCAGGTCCAGCAGCGCGAGATACTTCACCTTGACGGGGATGAAGTAAAACAGCAGCACGCGCGTGTCCGGGTAAAAGGTCGCGAAGACGAAGAACATGCCGAGGTTCAGATAGTAGCTCGTCAGGAACACGCGGACGCCGAAGGCGTAGCAGAGAAAGCCGTAGACCAGCATGAAGACCACGCCGGAGAAATAGTAGATCGTGAATTTTCCGCTGCCCCATTCGCGTTCGAGCGTGCTGCCGACGAAATAATAAAAATAGAGCGAGAGCGCAAGCCAGAGGATGCTGGTGCTCTGCGGGATGAGCAGGAAGGTCACGAGCCGCCAGATCTGACCGTGGAGAATTTTCCCCGCATCGAAAAGGAGCAGGGAGCGGAGCGTGTTCGTCGTGTCCATCATGGTGAAAAGCCACACGATCAGGTTGCCGATGACGATATAGAGCATCAGATTCGGCACCCCGAAGCGCGGGTGGCGGTAACAGAAGCGGTCGACTTGTTTTAAGATAGACTTCATAGTATCCATTCCATTCGTTGAATCTTATCTAACGGTTCCCGTCCTTGTCATCATACCCTTTTTATCCCACAAAGTCTATGAAAAAATTGTAAAATTCGGTCCGGCTTGCAATCGGATGCGAAACATGATAGATTAGGAAAAAGAAAATGTCGAAGGGGGCTCTGCGTCATGGCGGAAACGGCGGAGGCGCGAATCCGCGAAAAAATTTACGCGCTGCGGGACGAAAAATACCGGGAGTTCCACCTTGCGCTCATCCCGACGGTGGACCCGGACACGGTCGTCGGCGTGCGTTCCCCGGCGCTGCGCGCGCTCGCGAAGGAGCTGCGCGGCACGGCGGACGGCGCGGATTTTCTGCGCGCGCTGCCCCACACGCTCTATGAGGAGCGGAATCTGCACAGCATGCTCATCGCGATGGAGCGCGATTTCGACACGGCGCTTGCGCAGCAGGAGGCGTTTTTGCCCTATATCGACAACTGGGTGACCTGCGACCTGCCCGCACCGCGCGTTTTCGCGCGGCACACGGCGGCGCTGCTGCCGCATGTGCGGGACTGGCTGCAAAGCACGCAGCCTTACACGGTGCGCTACGGCGTGCGCATGCTGATGGATTTTTATCTCGGCGAGGCGTTCACGCCGGAGCTGCCCGCGCTTGCAGCCGCCTGCGCCGGGCAGGGGGAGTATTACGTCGATATGGGGCTCGCGTGGTATTTCGCCGAGGGCATGGCGAAGCAGCCCGCGGCGTTCCTGCCGTGGCTGGAGCAGAAGCGCCTGCGCCGCTGGACCCACAACAAGGCGATCCAGAAGTCCTGCGAAAGCTTCCGCGTCCCGGCGGAGACGAAGGAATACCTGAAGACGCTGCGTGTCAAAAATGATGCAACCGGGGCGTAAGATCAAAAGAAAAAACCGAGGATAAAGATACGATGAGAAAGAAGATCGCGGCGCTGCTCATCGCGCTGCTGGCGCTCGCCGGCTGCGGCAGGGCGCGGACGCCGACGCCCTCCGTCGACCCCTACGAGGGGATGGTGCAGGTGGAGAGCGGCTACGGCGTCAAAATGTGGGTCAAGGAGCTGGAGGGCGTGCCCGTCAGCGGCTTTACGGCGGAGGATTTCGACGAGGACGGGAACTATCTCGGCACGGACTACCGCGTCACCCGCGGCATCGACGTCAGCGAGCATCAGGGCGAGATCGACTGGGAAGCTGCTGCGGCGAGCGGGCTCGATTTCGCGATGATCCGCGCCGGCTACCGCGGCTACGGCGAGGCGGGAACGCTGCGCGAGGACCTCTATTTCGAGGCGAATATGGACGGCGCGCTCGCAAACGGCATCGCCGTCGGCATCTACTTTTTCTCGCAGGCGCTGAATACGGAGGAGGCGGCGGAGGAGGCGGCGTTCCTGCTGGAGCTGCTGGAGCCTTACGGTCCCGACGCGCTCGCGCTGCCGGTCTATTTCGACTGGGAGGACATCACCCACGATACCGCGCGCACCAATGGGCTGGACGGCGAGACCATCACGGACTGCGCCCTCGCCTTCACCGACGCGATGGAGACCGCGGGCTACGCCGCCGGGGTCTACGCTTACCGATATCTCGGCTATTTCCAATACGACCTCACCCGGCTTGCCGGACTTTCCCTCTGGATCGGCGCCGTCGGCGGCTGGCCCGACTTTTATTACGCCCACGAGCTCTGGCAGTGCTCCACCGAGGGCACCGTCCCCGGCATCGAGGGAAACGTGGACCTTGATCTGCGCTTCGAGCGGATCGAGACGGAAACGCCCGGCGACGGGCAGGAGGAGATGGAGACGGAATGATCATTCTGATCCTTACGGCGGTCGTGTTCCTCGCCGTGACGATCCATGGCGCGGCACGCGATGCGGCGCAGAAGCCCGGAAAGCCCTACGTCACCCGCTGCCCATGGTGCGGCGAGTCGGTGAGCGTCCGCTCGGACGGCAGCTTCTGCTGCGGCTGGTGCGGCAATTTTGGAAAGCTGCCGCGTCTCAGGGACGAAAAAGAGAAAAGGGACGAAGAATAAGAACGACCCCGCGGTCCGATAAAACGGACCGCGGTTTTTTTCGCCCCAAACTCCTTGCTTCGTTCATGGGTGGACGGGTTATAATATTGCTATAACTCGTCCAAAACGAAACAAAATCTTGACAATATATATAATTGGTTATAGCAGAAAACCCTTGTTCAACATTTCGGGTCGAAAAATCATACATTTTGTACCGTTTTCCCCAAAAGCTGGGGGATTTATGCTATACGTATCGGTTAGAGAAGGCTCCAAATCATGCGGCGAGATTTTGTATATATTGCGAATTGCCGGGATTCGGCCTTATCTGTATCATACCAGCGGCCAACTATGTTTAGTCCAAAAACCGGGAGCAGATTTACCTATGACAGGGACCAAAAAGCCCCGCCGCGGGCGGGCGCTGATGCTCGCGGCGGGCTGCGTGCTCGCGGCGGCAATCGTGCTTTTAAATCTTTTCACATACCAGTTCGCCCTTGTCCGCTGTTACGTCGACGGGATGGAGCATGCGCGCGACGAAAACCTGCGCTCCAACACCGCCTATACGCTGCGCGCCCTGCCCGCCGGCTATGACCGCTGGCGCAGCGGCAGCGCGGAAAATTACAGCTTTTATCCCGGCGGCATGTCGATGCCCCTCAATGGAAACCTCACGCTCGCCGCCGTGCGCTACGTGACCGCGACCTTCCGCTACTTAGACGGCACGGAGACCACCCGGAGCGTTCTCCCCGGAGAGAGCTTCACGGTGCCGGGCGGCTACTGGGTCGCCGGCACGGTGAGCTACACCGGCGGCGTCACCGCCGCGATCGAGCGCGACACGACCTTCACCGAGGCGGAGGGCCCCCGCTGACCGTGCGCTACACCGTCAACTGGTCCACGCCGGGCGCGCTCAGCAGCCCCGCGACCGTCCCCAGCGTGCAGGGCGGCGCGCTGACCGCGACCGTTGCCTCCGGCACGACCCACACCGTCAAAAACGTCACGGAGCTCACCGTGGTGCTGCCCTTTTCGGGGCTCTCGGTCCGCTACGGCGCGGTCTACTTCACCGGCTGGCTGACCGCGACCGGCGAGACGGTCCAGCCGGATACCCGCGTCGGCTACAGCGAGCTTGCGCAGTATGATTCCGACGGCGACGGCGATGACAACACCTTCCTCTGGGAGTTCGGCGACGTCAAATATAACGAGCAGTGGGCCGTCACGGAGTATCCGCCGCGCGTGGAGGGCAGCGCGGATTACGCCGAGTGGATCGTCGTCGACTCCACCGCCGCGCTGAACCAGACCGAAACCGGCACCGGCGGCACCGTCACCGTGAGCGGCACGACCCACGCCACGGACCTCGAAGACCCGGAGCGGCTGCGCGCGGAGTTCAACAACATCTATTTCCGCGGCAATACGCTCTTGATCAAAAAGGAGGACGCCGCAACGGGAAAAGCCCTCGCCGGAGCGGAGTTCCAGCTCTATCAGGGCGACGAGCTCATGACATTCGACTACGACGCCGAGACCGGGCTTTATGACTTCAACAGCCACGGCACCGGCGCGATCCAGACCCTCGTCTGCGACGGCTACGCCAACATCAACACGAGCGGCTTTGCATACGACCGGGGCGACATCACCGCCCGCGAGGTGAAGACCCCCGCGGGCTACCACAGCATCGATGAGCCCGTCATCATCGGCTACACGGAGGACACCGACGGCGACGGCACGGCGGACGCCGTGATCGGCATCAAGAGCGCCAGCGGTGACTGGGCGCGCTATGATCAGGGTCTGCTCGTCATCCGCAACTCCTCCGCCCCCGTGACCGTCTCCGTCCTGAAAAAGTGGAGCTGCGCGGACAGTGAGCGCACGGACGTCACCGTCCAGCTGCTCGCCAATGGCAGCGCCAACGACGCCGTGACGCTCCTGCGCGAGAGCGGACAGGCGGCGACCGCGACGCTCACCGCCGTGGACGGCTGGTATCACGAATGGAAAAACCGCCCGACGGTCGCAAACGGCGAGACCGTTGCATGGTCGGTCCGCGAGCTGAAGATCGGCACGGAAAACTGCAAGGCAAAACTGCAAGGCAAAACTGCAAGGCGGACTATACCTTCGCCAACTGGATCGAGAGCTATGAGACCACGACCGGGGTCGACCGCGTTTTCCTCACCGTGGAGAACACGCCGAAGCGCCCGATGCTCTATCTCGATAAGCGGGATGTCTCCGGCACGGCTGCCGTCCCCGGCGCGGAGTTCGCGCTCGTCGCCGTGGACGAAGCCGGAGCGCCCCTCGCAGGCAGCGTTGCGAAGACCGCCGTCACGGACGCGCAGGGCGCGCTCAGCTTCGATAACCTGCGCTATAACCAGCGCTACCGCCTCACCGAAACGCGCACCCCGGACGGCTACCGCGGCTTCGACGAGCCGGCGTACCTGACGCTGAACGAAAACGGCAGCGTCACCGTGGAGACCCACGGCTACGTCTTCGCCGCCGGGACCGCTTACCATATCCGCGTCTTGAACCGCACGACCTCCGAGCTCCCGACCATCGGCGGGACCGGAACCACCGGGTATTACGCCGCGGGCGTGATGCTGCTCATCACAGCCCTCTGCGTCGCCATATTCCTCAAAAAACGGAGGAAGGAGGGGGCGTATGGATAGTTGAGCCGCGTGAAAAACTCCGGAGGCAGGTATGAAGTAAAAAACAAAAACAAAAATCAGAAAGGAAGTAACCAAATGAAGAAAACCAACCGAATCTTAGCGATCCTGCTCGCAGCGCTGCTGTGAGTGGGAGTCATGGCAACCGGCGCGCTGGCGGCGGAGACGGCGATGACCGACACCGGCACCGTCACGATCACCAACACCGTCGCGGGCGTGACCTACAAGTTCTACCGCATCCTTGACATCAGCGGCATTGCAAACGACGGAACGGCAGCGTTCATCACGAACGCGAAATGGCATAGTATCCTGAAAGGCATGAACGCGGGCTACGGGATTGTCCATGGCGATACCGCTGGAAGCTCCGTCACGGGGGTCGGCGGCGATGCGGACGGACAGCAGCTGGCGGCGGCGGTTCTGGCTGCCGCCGGAGCCAACATTCCTGCTCCGGACAAGACCGAAGCAGTCACAACGGGCGGCGAGGTGACTGTAGCGGATCGTCAGTACGGCTATTACATCGTGGAGTCGACCCGCGAAGGAGAGGCAAAGTACACGACTTGCACGCTGAAGGAACCCACTCTGTCGATGAGCGAGAAGAACGATGCGCTGCCTCAGATTAGTAAGAAGGTCAACGGCGAGGACGCCATAGATGCCGATTTCAACACGGTGCTGAATTACACCATCACCATCACAGCTGCCGCCGGAACGGATACATACACCATTACCGACGCTCTGCCCTCTCAGATCAATTTTCCACCGGCTCGCTGAGCCTGAAAAGGGGTGTCGGCGATGTGGAGACCGACCTCGCGGAGAATACGGACTATACCTTGACTACCAACGCGGAGGAGACGAACATCAGCATCGAACTGACCGCGAATCTCCGCAGTTCTCTGGCTGACGGCGATAAGATCGTTATCTCCTATCAAGGTACGCTGCTTGCAAATACAGAGACGCTGTCGGCTTACACGAACTCGGCAAAGCTCACTTTTAATGAAACGGAGGAACTCTCCGACAACGCAAAGGTATTCAGCGGTCACATTGGCTTCAAAAAGAAAGATAATCACAACAACTATCTCGCCGGAGCGAAATTTGTCCTGAAAAACGAGGACGGTAAGTTTGCAAAGCTGAGTGGAAGCGGTGCCGCCTACAGTTTTGATTCTTGGGTCGATGAAGCAGAGGCTACTGAGATCGCCTCTCTTGGAGACAGCACGGAAATTGTGATCCGCGGTCTCAAGGCGGGCACCTACATGTCGGTCGAGAACGAAGCGCCCAACGGGTATGTAAAGGGTGCGGATACGGAGCTGAAGATCAACAAGGTTTGGAAAGAGGATGAGAATAAGGTGATGGTGCTCGACGGTTTGACGACTGAAACCGCGACCGTCATCAACACCAAAGGCTCCGCGCTCCCTGATACCGGCGGTATCGGTACCACGATCTTCTACATCGCGGGCGGCATCCTCGTCCTCTGCGCGCTGGCGCTCGTCGTCGTGAAGCGCAGAAAGGCGGAGTGAGCCCGGTTTAAAGGCCTCCCTGTGCAAGGGAGGCTGTCAGCCGAAGGCTGACTGGAGGGTT
>CAVCTM010000107.1:0-7177 GCA_963605115.1 Pseudobutyrivibrio sp.
AGGCAAGGAATCAGCCGCAGGGAATACTTTGTGTATTTCCAAGGCTGATGACGCGGCATGAGTGCCGCCGGGAGCGCCAAAACCGCGCGTGCTCTTGTCAACCGATGGTAACTTTATATTACCACAAAACCGCGAAAAAATCAAGTCTTGTCATTTGCTCTGCCGGGGTGTATAAAACACTTTACAGATCAGATGAGGAGGCGGTTTTTTTATGCTGGAGGAGCTGATGGTGCTGGGGACGCCGGGGGGCGGGGAGGCACTTTCCTGCGCGGCGCTGGGGGCGCGCTGGGGGCTTTCGCTCAGCGCGGCGGAGGCGGCGGAGCTTACCGCGGCGCAGGGCGAGGCGCTGCGCGCGGAGGGGCGGGGCGCGTTTTCACCGGGGGCGCTGACGGAGCTCGTGCGGGCGTTTGCACCCTCGCCTTACGCGGAGCGGGAGCGCTGGGCGGCGCTGCTGCGCTCGCTGGTCTATACGCTCGCGGAGAGCCCGGAGACGGGGACGGACCTCGCGCTGCGGCTGCGGCGGGGCAGGGCGGCGCTGAGAGCACGGCGGGACGCGGCGGAGACGGCGTGGGAGGCGCTCTGCATCGCGCGCCCCGCGGCGCGGACCGTGTTTCTGGACGAGACGCTGCGCGAGCTGGGGCGCTTTTTCCGGCGCTACGACGTCGTGGACGCGGCGGACGCCGTGCCCTGTGCCATCGACTATCCGCTGCTCACGCCGCTGCCGGAGGGACTCTGCGGCGTCTCGCTCGTGGAGGCGTATCTGCGGCGGCTGGGGGCGGAGTTTCGTTTTCTGCGCCGTTTTTCTCCGGCGGTGTGCCGCGTGCTTTACGCGGCGTTTCTGTCCGGCTGGTGCGGGCTCTGCTTCAATCTCTGCGAGCCGGTGCTCGCGAACGCGCTTGCCCTTGCCGCGCTCGGCGCGGAGCAGGAGGCGCTGCTGCTGCACCCGGAGCAGAGCGAAGCGCTCGCCTCGCGCCTTGCCGCGGAGGGGACCGGCGTGCTCCGCGGCGCGTTCGACGCACTGGGGATCCCGGAGCGCGAGCGGGACCATTTCCTCCCCGCACTGGAGAGCGTGGTCGCACGCCTCCGCGCCGGAGCCGCGGTGAGCGGGGTGTTCGTGACGGCACGGGAATGAAAAACCGGGGGACCGCTCTTTCGGGCGGTCCCCCGGTTTTTCACTCCTGAAACTCGCTTTCCATCCCGCGCTTTTTCCGGAGATAGTCGCTCGGCGTGACGCCGTAGGCTTTTCGGAAGGCGCGGAGGAAGGAGGTATATTCGGCGAAGCCGAGCTCCATGGCGGTCTCGGTGACGCCCGCGCCGGTCTCCAGCCGCTCGGCGGCGGCGGCGAGGCGCTTTTGCTGGATGTAGCTGTGGACGGTGTAGCCCGTCGCGTCCTTGAAGCGGCGCATGAAATAAAAGCGGCTGAGGTAGCACGTGCCCGCCAGCGTGTCGACGGTCATCGGCTCGCCGAGGTGGGTGTTGATGTAATAGAGCGCGGCGTCGATCTTGGGATCGAGGCTGCGCGCGGTCTCCCCGCCGCCGCGCCGCACCGCGCGGTTGAGCTCTACCATCAGCTGCAAAAAGAAGCTGTTTACCAGAATGCTCGCCCCGAACTCCTCGCCGCCGAGCGCGCTCTCCAGACCGGAGAGCGTTTTTTTCAGCCTTGCAAGCTCCTCCGCCGCGGGGCGGAAGAGGCAGCTGCGCCGCTGGGACGCGAGATCGAAGCAGCTTTCGAGCCATGCGCCGTCCACGCTGCTGCGCTCCAAAAACTCCGGCGTGATCCAGAGCACAATGCGCTCATAGTCGCTCTCCGGCGAGATCTCCGGGCGGTGGATGTCGTGGTGCCGGACGAAAAGCACGTCGCCCGGCTGCATCCGGTAGCTCACGCCCTCGACGGTGTAATCCACCGCGCCGGCGCAGAGCACAACGATCTTGTCAAACTCATGATAATGCGGCACCATCTTCTGTGCGCGGCGGTCCCGCAGGTGGAAAAGCCGGAAATTTTCCAGCAGGTATCCCTTGTTGATCGCGTCTGCCATTGCAGCGCCTCACCCCTCTCAAGGGATATCTTACCGCATTTTCCGCATGATATCAAGAAAAAACTTCGGATATCCTAAAAAAGATGCTCTGCTCCTTTACCACTGACCGCGGTAAGCCGCCTCGATGTGGCGCAGGACGCGCTGGGCAACGGTGTCGATCGATTCGATCATCGCGCGGCTGACCCAGCGCTTGATGATGCCGATGCCGCCGTAGATGCAGAAGGTGCGCAGCGACTCGTTTTCCACCGCCGCGGCAGGGTATTTCCCGCGCAGATAGTCGAGGTAGGGTCCCATCATGTCCGCCATGACCTGAAGCGGCAGGCTGAAATCCTCGCCCGTGTCGGAGGAATACGCCTGAAACTCGCGCAGGTGCTCGCTCAAATAGCGCAGGTGGCGCTCAAGCAGAAAGCGCATGCGCTGCTCCGGCGTCAGCCGCAGCTCGCAGACGAGCAGGGCGCGGCTCTCGGCGATAATGTCCTGCTTCATGGAGTCGAAAAGGTCGTAGGGGCTGGAATAATAGGCGTAAAACGTCGAGCGGTTGACGTCCGCCCGCTCGCAGATCTCTTTGACTGTGATGGCGTTGATCTTTTTCTGCTCCAGCAGCTCCAGAAGGCTCTGCTTGAGCAGCTGCTTCGTCATTCTTGTCCGCCGGGTCCCTGCTTTTTCCATACGTTCTCCTGTCATGCTGCACAAATTAAATGGAATGATATCGTGTAGTTTCGCTAAAGTTCCTGCGTTTTCCGACACATAACGACATTGTGTCGGATTCGCAACACGGCATCAATATGTGATGCTTGAAGTCCCTGATGCAAATAGTATAATGACCATGAAATCCGGAGTCAAGCCGCTTTTGCGGCGAAGGACCATCGAAAATAAAAATTTTTTTACAAAAGGAGCGAACCGAAACATGAAAGAATGGAAAATGGAAGGCAAGCCCGCGCTCGTGCTGCTGCACTATCAGGAGGGCATCATCGGCAAGGGCACCTGGATCCAGGGCTGGTATGAGCCCGCGAAGAAGGCGTGCATCGCCTCCGGTATGTTTGAAAACAGCAAGAAGCTCGCCGACGCGTTCCGCGCAAAGGGGCTGCCCGTCGTGTTCGTGAACGCCATCCCGAACCCCTTCGGCAAGCTGCCGAAGTACGGCTACCTGATGGACAAAAACCGCGAGCACTACAACCCGGAGGTCATGTTCGAGAACGAGGATCTCGTCAAGGGGCTTGAGGTCATGCCCGAAATGGAGCGCCGCCCGGACGAGCCGGTGCTTTATAACTGGCTGCTTGCCGGCTTCACCAATTCCGGTCTGGACGCCGTTCTGCGTGCGCAGGGCGTGGAGACCCTCGTCATCTGCGGCTTTGCGCTCAACTCCGTCGTCTACCACACCGCGGTGCAGGCGGGCGACCTCTGGTATAACTGCATCATTCCGAGCGACACCTCCGCGGTCTATATGCCCCGCAAGCCGGGCGAGAAGCCGGACATCGACGAGCTCGTGACCAAGGTCGTTCTGGAAGAAATGGCTCCCTCGCTGGCGCTCGTGACCACCGCACAGGACGTCATCGACCATCTGTAATCAAGGCATCAGCACTGGAAAAGAGGGAAACGCACCATGTCTAACGAAAACAAAAACCGCACGAGCGTGTATGACGGCAGCGCCATCCACGCCCACATCCCGAATTACGTCCCGGAGGCGACCAAGGTCCCCTGCGGCACGGACGTGGAGGGCAAATTCTTCGACGGCTACCCCCAGATCGTGAAGAGCGAGCTGCCGGAGCCGAAGTATGAGATCCATGTCACCAAGGACGTGATGGTCCCGATGCGCGACGGCGTGCATGTCGCCATCGACGTTTATGCGCCGGACGCGGAGGGCCCCTTCCCGGTCATCCTCTGCTGGGGCGAGTGGGGCAAGGACAGTCAGGATATCGTCGCGTGGATGAACAAGACCCCGCAGAAGTATCTGGACACCCCGTTCTGGAACGGCAGTCTTGAGGGCTGCGACTTCACTTACACCGTGCCGCGCGGCTACATCCACGTGATTGCGGAGCCCCGCGGACTCGGCAACAGCGAGGGCGTCAACCTCGGCGACGCGACGCTGCATGACCCGAAGGACATCTACGACACCGTCGAGTGGATCGCGGCGCAGCCGTGGTGTACCGGCAAGGTCGTCATGATGGGGCCCTCGTCCTATTCCCGCGCCCAGCTCAAGGCGGGGCAGGAGCCCGCACCGCACCTCGTTGCGCTGCGCCCGGACGAGGCGCCGGAGCCCTTCGCCGCCGAGAACTTCACCGGCATCTATGACCCCCTGCTCTACAATGTCCACCACGGCGCCCACGCCTATGACCAGCAGCCGCCGGTGTCCTATCACCAGCCGGAGCCGCGCCTGCTCGCGAACGCGGTGCGCACGCTGCCGCCGGAGGAGCTGAAGGCGAAGCAGGCGGAGCTGCTCGAAGACCCGGATATCAAGTATAACCTGAAGTATTACCCCGAAGTGCGCTACCCCGGCAGCTCTCCCTATCTGCTGGACGATCTCTTCTATTTCAAGCACCCCTTCCCGGTCGAGAGCGGCTTCGACAAGATCCGCGTCCCGATGTACATCGGCACCTGCTGGAACAACCGCCTTTACGAGTGGGGCACCTTCGAGGCGTTCCGCAAGGCAAATGTCCCCGACGAGCAGAAGAAGCTGATCGTCTACCCGCCGCTGTTCCCGGCGCGCCCGTACTGCTGGTATCACGACGAGGCGCTGCGCTGGTTCGACTACTGGGTCAAGGGCGAGGACAACGGCATTGCGGACGAGCCGCGCGTCAAGCTCTTTGTCATGGGCGAGAACAAGTGGCGCTTTGAAAACGAGTGGCCCCTTGCCCGCACGCAGTACACCAAGTATTTCCTCCAGCCCGGCGGCGGACTTTCCACCACCGCGCCGAGCGCCGACAGCGCCCCGGAGAGCTTCACCCAGCCCGCGCCGTATCTGGACCCGACCGTCTACTGCCTGCGCTACGCGACGGAGCCCTTCGCCGAGGACACCGAGGTCACGGGCGAGATCGCGCTGCACCTCGACGCTGCGATCGACATCGACGACACGAACTGGATCGCCGACATCTTCGACGTGGACGAGCGCGGCGAGCGCTTTATGATCAGCTCCGGTCACCTGAAGGCGAAGTTCCGCGCCGTGGACGAGTCCAAGAGCCTGCCCCACCGCCCGTTCCACATCCGTCAGGAGCCCGTCCCCGTCGTTCCCGGCGAGGTCAACCGCTACGACATCGCGCTGGTCCCGACCGCGAACGTGTTCAAGGCGGGTCACCGTCTTGAGCTCGTCATCCGCAATCAGGACGATATGCGCGGCACGCTCGCGAAAAACGGCGTCTCCCTGATGCCCTTCATGCAGACCGTCACCCACAGCATCCACTTCGGCGAGTCCCACGTTCTCCTGCCCATCATCCCGGCTAAAAAGTAAAGAAAAAATATTCCGGAGAGCCGCCGGCTCTCCGGAATGAAAATGAAAAAAGGAGTGACTCGTATGTCTCAGCCCCAGCCCGCACAGAACAAGCCCAGGGCAAAAACCAATTTTAACTATGGTGTCCACGGTTGGCTCCTCATGCTCTACGGCCTGATCGCCTTCATGACCGCCGCCGCATTCTGGACCTCCTCCGCCCAGAACACCGCCGTCGGCATTCTCGCCGAGCAGACCGGCGTTTCCGACGCCACGCTGCTCAACCTCTGCTCCGTCGCCGGTATCATCGCCACCGTCGCGATGCTCGGCGTCGGCATCCTGTTCCACAAGTTCAAGACCCGCAAGATGAACACGGTCGTCATGCTGCTCTCCGGCGTCGCGCTCATCTGGTACGGTCACATCCACACCGTCGCGGCTTACGTCATCTGCTACTTCTTCATCTACCTGCTGACCTCCACGACCGCCGCCATCGGCATTCCCCAGATCTACACGAGCTACTTCCCGACCAAGAAGGGCTCCATCATGGGCTGGGCGACCTGCGGCGCGTCCCTCGCCGCGCTCGTCGCGCTGAACATCCTGAACTGGCTCGTCGGCAAGGGCGGCTGGGGCACCGCGACGCTCTGCTTCGGTATCTTCTCCATCGTCATGGGTCTCGTCAACTGGTTCCTCATCCCCGACACGCCGGAGCAGATGGGCGTTCTGCCCGATAACGGCGACTTCGACGAGGAGGAGATGCGCCAGCGCAAGGAGATCCTCGCCTCCTCCAAGCCGGTCTGGACCGTCAAGGAAGGTCTGCGCAACAAGAACTTCTGGCTGCTCCCGATCGCTTACGGTCTGCTGTTCCTCGTGAACATCGGTGTTGTCTCCCAGCTCGTGAAGTATGAGATCTCTATGGGGCTCACCCCGCCGCAGGCGGTCAAGTATATGAGTCTGATGCCCCTCTTCGCCGTCCCCGGCAGCATCTTCTCCGGCTGGCTGGACCAGAAGATCGGCGCAAGGCGCAGCGGCATCGTGCTCGCCGTGTTCTTCGCCATCGGCACCGCGTTCGGCGGCTTTATGCC
This sequence comes from Pseudobutyrivibrio sp., assembly GCA_963605115.1. Taxonomy (GTDB): domain Bacteria; phylum Bacillota; class Clostridia; order Oscillospirales; family Oscillospiraceae; genus SVKR01. The sequence continues at coordinate 6,540 of CAVCTM010000107.1, forward strand.
CTACAGCCGCCTGACGAACTGGCTGTTCTTCGGCTTCACCATTTTCTGGGGCGGCGCGATCAGCAATCTGCCCCAGAGCCACGCCTGCTCCGTGTTCGGCTTCCGCGATTACCCGGCGCTCTGGGCGGGCATGAACCCCATCATGTCCCTCATCCGCGTGCTGAACTCCTCCGTTCTGGCGTTTTCCCTCAGCAGTCTCGGCGGCTACCGCGATGCTTACAAGATCTTCTGCGGCTGCGCCATCGTCGCCGGCGTGCTCCTGTTTGTCTCCGATAATCAGGTCCTGAAAAAGCCCGGCGAAAAGCCCACCGGCGTGATCAAGTGATCGCCTTGAAACCATGACAATACCCCCTGCGCAGAGAGATCTGCGCAGGGGGTAATTCTTATCAAAGAAGCCTCGCAGAGTTCGCGGCGCGCACGCCGCGAAGAAAGTTAAATTCATTTTTCGGCGCGACCTGTGCGTGCCGAAAAATACTCTGCGCGGAGGGAACGTGCTCGCCGTAAGGCGAGTGCGCTGAGCGGAGTGAATCCTTTTCAAATGAGAGCCCAGCGAAGCGGGTCTCATTTGAGGGCTTACCAGCCATAATCGCCGGGGTCGGAGCCCTGCGGCTGGGACGGGACGGGCTTCGGTGCGGTGG
>CAVCTM010000108.1:0-7133 GCA_963605115.1 Pseudobutyrivibrio sp.
GCTGACAGCCTCCCTTGCACAGGGAGACCTTTAAATTGTGCGGCTTCGCCGCGTTTTAATAACGAAAAGCCCTCCCCCGCCGGCTGTCGGCGGGGGAGGGCTTTTCTCACTTCAGCACTTTTTCGATGCGGTCCAGCGCTTCGGTCAGCATGCTGCGGGGGCAGGCGTAGTTCAGGCGGGCGAAGCGGGCGGAGTCGGGTCCGAAATCGGCGCCGGCGCCGAGGCAGACGCCCGTTTTTTCGCGCAGGAGCGCCGCGGGCTCGTCCGTGCCGAGGACGGAGAGGTCCAGCCACGCGAGGAAGGTGCCCTCCGCGTGGGTGACGGAGATGCCGGGCATCGCGGCGCAGCGCCGCTCCAGATAATCGCGGTTGCCGCGCAGGTGCGCGAGCAGCGCGTCCTTCCATGCGTCGCACGCGGGGCTGTATGCCGCGCGGAACGCCGCGGCGTCCATGATCGAGCCGTCCGCCATCAGCGCGTAGGGGAAGGCGGTGTACTGCGCGCGCAGCGCCGCGTCCGGGATGACGGCGAAGCCGAACTGGTTTTTCGGGATGTTGCAGGTCTTGCCGGGGCTCGCGAGCGTCACGGAGCGGACGCGCCGCCCGGCGGCGAGGGAGAAGAGCGGCGTGTGCGCGCGGTCGAGCGCGAACTCGCCGTGGATCTCGTCGGAGACGAGCAGCAGATCGTGCGCCTCGCAGAAGTCGATGACGGCGAGCAGCTCCTCGCGCGTGTAGACGCGGCCGATGGGGTTATGCGGCGAGCAGAGGATGAAGCAGCGGACCGACGGCGTCAGCGCGCGCTCCATCGCGTCGAAGTCGAAGCGCCAGCCGCCCTCCGCCGTCCGCGCCATCGGCACCTCCACGCGCCCGCAGCCGACGATCTCCGCCGTGCGGCGGATGTAAGGGTACATCGGGGTGCAGTACATCAGGTCCCCGCCGGCGAGCGCGCAGGCGCGGAAGAGCCCCGGCATCACGCTCAGCACGAACACGAACCAGTCCCGCTCCGCCTCCGCGCCGAAGCGCCGCCGGTAAAACTCCGGCAGCATCGGCAGCGCGGCGGAGGAGGTCGGCTCATAGCCGAATATCGGGTGCTCCAGCCGCTTTGCCATCGCGTCGAGGATGACCTGCGGCGTGGAAAGCTCCATGTCCGCCGTCGTCAGCGCGATGCCGCCCTCCGGACAGTCCGCCCACTTCCAGCTCCCGCACCCCCGGCGGTCGTAAAGGGTCTCGAAATCAAACTGAGGCATGGCTCGTATCTCCTCTTTATATGTATGTTTTCTCAGGGCTTTTCCGCGTCCGGAAAGCGCGCCCGGATGTGGTCCAGAAACAGCGCCGCCGCGGGCGAGAGGTGGTCCGCCCGGTAGCAGACGCTGACGGCGGTGCGGATGGGCGGCACGATCGGGACGAGGCGGACGTTTTCGTGCGCCGGGAGGTGCTTCGGCGCGACGATGCTGACGCCGCTGCCCTTTTCGATCAGGTAAAAAATGTTCTCGCAGCTCGGACTTGTGAACACAACGTTCGGCTCAAAGTCCGCCGCGCGGCACGCGCCGACGGCGAGCTCATAAACGATCGTCTTCTCCGGCAGCATGAGAAACGGCGCGTCCCGCAGCTCCGTCAGCCCGATCCGCTCCCGCCCCGCGAGCGGGTGGTCCGGCGGCAGGACGGCTTCGAGGTATTCATACTCGATCGGCTGCTTGACATAGGCGGCGGAGTCGTTTTCCGCCACGTCGTGGATGATGATGAGGTCCAGCGACTTCTGGACAAGGCTGCGCTTGAGCTCCGGCGTGTCCTGCGCCTTCAGCGTCACCTGATATTCCGGGTGCGCCGCCTGAAAGCTGTGGACCGCGGTGTTCAGGATGAACTCCAGCAGCGGATAGCCGAGTCCGAGCGAGATGACCGCCTTTTCCTGCGGGACATGCAGCAGCCGCGCGGTGTATTCGTCCTGAAGCGCGGCGATCTGCTCGGCGTAAGGCAGCAGCGCCGCGCCGAAGGGCGTCAGCTCGATGCGCCGGGTCGTCCGGCGGAAAAGCGGCTGGCCGAGCTCAAGCTCCGCGCTTTTGATATGCTTGGAGAGCGAGGGCTGGGAGAGGAAGAGCAGCTCCGCCGCCTCGGAATAAGAGCCCGTCCGCGCCAGCACCGCGAACTCCCGGAAAAAGTTGATGTCCACCCGCTGCGCCTCCTTTGCGATTTATTCCGCCGCGGAATAAATTGGGTGCAGGAAAACGAATTGCTCCGGTTTTGAATATACAGTACAATAATTGTATGGAAACTTGTCCGGACGTTTGGTCAATTTGACAAGGCTCTGCGGATAAAATCTGCGCCGGACACATAGGAGTATAACACACGGCGCCGGATTATGCAACCGGCAGGATGCCGCCCCGAACCGGTATGATCCGGGCGGCGGGGGAACGCCGCCCGCGCTCATAAAAAAATCAAACCGAAAAAAACAGGAGGTCAAAATGAAAGCGAACCGTATTCTTGCACTCTGCCTTGCTCTTGCACTTTGCCTCGCGCTCCTTGCCGGCTGCGGCGGCAAAACGGACCCGTCCGGCGGGAAGACCGACGACAGCCGCACGACGGTGAACGTCGCCGTCGCGGGCGAGCCCGGCTCCCTTTCCCCGTGGGTCGGCAACAACTTCGGCCGCATCAGCACCCTCGGCTCCGTTTACCAGCACCTTGTGGAGACCGACGGCTTCGGCGGCGAGATGGTCGGCGTCATCATGAAGAGCTACGAACAGGTCGACGACCGCACCTTCGACATGACCATCCGCGACAACGTTTACGACACCGCCGGCAACCACATCACCGCCGCAGACGTTGTGTTCAGCTATCAGACAGACATCGACATGGGCTTCCACGCCGGACGCCTCGGCGTCATCGAGAAGCTGGAGAAGGTGGACGAATACGTCGTCCGCTGGACCTTCAAGACCGCCCCGAACGACGGCGATCTCTGCAACGTGTGGATCGAGACCTACATCGTCTCCCAGAAGGCGTATGAGGACAGCGGCGACGACATGGCGATGAAGGCGGTCGGCACCACGCCGTATCAGCTCGTCGAGTACATCCCCGGCACGAGCCTGACGCTCGAGCGCAGCGGCAAATACTGGCAGGACGCGGCGGAGACCATGGACCTCTACGGCTCCAACGTCGACGTCATCAACTTCAAGTTCGTGACGGACATCTCTCAGATCGCGACCGGTCTGAAGACCGGCGAGCTCGACATGACGAACACCATCGCGGCGATGGACCTCGCCGCCTTCGCCGAGGGCGGCGAGTATGCCGACCGCTACACCGTCGTTGAGGAAAAGGCAAACCCGGCTTACATGATGATGTTCAATTGCAGCGAGACCTCTCCGTGCAGCAACGTCAACCTGCGCAAGGCCATCGCTTACGGCATCAACTCCGACCAGCTCCTCTCCAGCGTGCTCGGCGGCGCGGGCTTCCGCCTCAACGCCTTCGGCAACTCCAAGTACGGCGACTATAACCCCGACTGGAACAAGGACGGCTACTTCGAGTATGATCTCGACACCGCGAAGGAATATCTTCAGAAGTTCACCGACGAGACCGGCATGCAGCCCGGCGACGTGACGCTCAAGCTCGTCCTGAAGGACGGCACCTACACGCTCGGTCAGGAGATGACGCAGGCGATCCAGGGCTTCCTCATGGCGCTCGGTCTGAACGTCACCATCGACGTCCGCCCGGAGAACTCCTACACCGATTTCATCAACGACCCGGCGAACTGGGACTGCGGTCTGCTCTGCGACAACGGCGCGAGCACGGACTTCCTCATCTCCTGGGTCCAGAACGTCTTCCTCCCCGACTACTATAACCACGAGGGCGGTCAGACCTTCGTCGTCGACGAGCCCTTCTTCGAGCTCATCAACGAGTGCCGCACCATGAGCGGTCACACCACGGAGAACATGAACCGTCTGAACGACCACATCAACGAAAACTGCTATCTCTACGGTCTCTGCGGCTTCTATGAGTATTTCGTCACCGCGAACTGGATCACCTCCGTGGCGCACGAAAACCGCAACTGCATCGCGCCGGGCGGCTGCACCTATGACTGGAGCCTGAAGAAGTAAGGCTTCCCCGACCCGGACAAAAAGAGAGAACCCAAACCCATTCAAGGGCGGCTTTTTGCCCCGCGGCGGAGAGCCGGGAGGTCTTGGAAAGCCGCCCTGCCTTTTTTTCGAGGTACAAAGTCTATATGTCAAAATACATCATCAAGCGCATCCTGCTCCTGATCCCGGTGCTGCTCGGCGTGTCGCTCGTGATCTTCACGATCATGTATTTCGTCCCCGGCGACCCGGCGCGCGCCATTCTCGGCACCGCGAACGTGACGGAGGAGATGCTGGAGGCCAAGCGCGTGGAGCTCGGTCTCCGCGATCCGTTCATCATTCAGTTCCTGCGCTTCCTGAAGCAGACGTTTCTGGACTTTGATTTCGGTCAGTCCTACATCACCCGCACCTCCGTCGGGACGGAGATCGCCCTGCGCTTTCCCAAGACGCTGGTGCTCGCGGTGTGCTGCATGCTGCTCCAGATCGTCATCGGCATCCCGCTCGGCATCGCGGCGGCGACGCACCAGAACGGCGTGATCGACCGCGTGTGCATCCTCGTGACCATTCTCGGCATCTCGCTGCCCCAGTTCTGGGTGGCGCTGATGCTCGTTATGCTCTTTTCCCTGAAGCTGCACTGGCTGCCCGCCTTCGGCTACGGCGGGATCCAGTATCTCATCCTGCCCGTCGTGTCCCTTGCGCTGAGCGGCATCTCCACCATCGCGCGCTTAACGCGCACGAGCATGCTGGAGGTCATCCGCTCGGACTATGTTGTGACCGCCACCGCCAAGGGGCTCTCGCGCCGCCGCGTGATCTTTGTCCACGCGCTGCCGAACTCCATCATCCCGGTCATCCAGTCGCTCGGCACCTCCTTCGGCGGCTGTCTCGGCGGCGCCGTCGTCATCGAGAACATCTTCTCCATCTCCGGCATGGGCGCTTACCTGACCGTCGGCATCAACAATCTCGACTACCCCGTCATCCGGAGCTGCGTCGTCGTGCTGGCGCTCTCGTTCGCCGTCGTCATGATCCTGGTCGATCTGGTCTTCGCCTTCATCGACCCGCGCATCAAGGCGCAGTATTCGGCGCAGGGCAGCCGGAAAAGGAGGGTGAAGCAGCATGCCTGAATATTCCGAAACGCGGACCGCAGAGCCGGAGCGTGTGAAGAAGGAAAACCGCTTTCTCTCCGTGATGAGCCGCCTCTGCGAAAACCGGCTCGCGCTCGCCGCGCTCATTCTGTTCGCGGTGATCTTGCTCGCCGCGGTGTTCGCGAACCAGCTCGCGCCATATAGCTATGAGGAGATGGACCTCGGCAACACCTTCGCCCTGCCGAGCGCGGAGCATCTCTGCGGCACGGACCAGCTCGGACGCGACATCTTCTCCCGCCTGCTCTACGGCGCGCGCTACTCGCTCGCCATCGGACTTCTGGCGCAGGTCTTCACGCTGTTTTTCGGCGTGCTGCTCGGCGCGGTCGCGGGCTTTTTCGGCGGCAAGGTGGACCTCACCGTGATGCGCCTGCTGGACATCTTCGAGGCGATCCCCGCGATTTTGCTCGCCATCATCATCTGCACGGCGCTCGGCACCGGCTTTGTCAACACCGTCATCGCCATGGGCGTCGGCGGCATCCCGATGATGAGCCGCCTGCTCCGCGCCTCCATCCTGACCGTGCGCGAGCAGGAGTATATCGAGGCGGCAGCCTCCATCAACTGCTCCAAAACGCGCCAGATCCTGAAATACGTCCTGCCGAACTCCATCTCCCCGCTCATCATCGCCTTCACCACGGGCATCGGCGCGACGATCATGCAGGCGGCGAGCCTCAGCTATCTCGGTCTCGGCGTCCGCCCGCCCATGCCGGAGTGGGGCGCGATGCTCGCGGACACGCGCACAAGCTTTCAGCACCACCCGCACATGGCGATCTTCCCCGGCATCGCCATCGCGCTGACGGTGCTCTGCATCAACATCATCGGCGACGCGCTGCGCGATGCGCTCGACCCGAAGCTCAAGGACTGACGGAGGGAGGAGACGGAAAAATGGAAGAGAAAAACCACGTTCCCCTGCTCGACGTCCGGGACCTCACGGTGGAGTATTCCTCCGGGAAAAAGACGGTCCATGCCGTGAGCGGCGTGTCCTTCTCGCTCGACCGCGGCAAAACGCTCGGACTCGTCGGCGAGACGGGCGCGGGCAAGACCACGATCGCAAAGGCGATCCTCGGCGTTCTGCCGAAGCCGCAGGCGCGCGTAAAGTCCGGCGAGATCGCGCTCGACGGCACGGACCTGCTCGCGCTGAGCGAGGATAAGCTCCGCCGCGTGCGCGGCGACCGCATCTCCATGGTCTTTCAGGACCCCATGACCGCGCTGAACCCCGTCATGCGCGTCGGCAAGCAGATCGCCGAGGCGGTGAAGTTCCACCAGAACCTCAGCTGGCGGGACGCCAATGCCAAAGCCGAGGAGATGCTCGCGCTCGTCGGCATCGGACCGGAGCGCTTTCACGAGTACCCGCACCAGTTTTCCGGCGGCATGAAGCAGCGCATCGTCATCGCGATGGCGCTCGCCTGCAACCCGGACCTGCTGCTCGCCGACGAGCCCACCACCGCGCTCGACGTCACCATTCAGGCGCAGGTGCTGAACCTGATGAAGCTGCTGCGCGAGCAGCGCGGCACGGCGATGGTGCTCATCACCCACGATCTCGGCATCGTGGCGGGAAACTGCGACGATGTGGCGGTGATCTATGCCGGCAGCGTGATCGAATACGGCAGCCGGGAGGAGATCTTCGACTTCTGCCGCCACCCTTACACGAAGGGACTTTTCGCCGCGCTGCCGGACGTGAGCCGCGGCGGGGCGCGACTCGTGCCCATCCGCGGCACGCCCGCGGACCCGACGGCGCTGCCGCCCGGCTGCGCCTTTGCCCCGCGCTGCCCTTACGCCGCGCCGGAATGCGGCGAGCGCGCGCCGGAGAGCGTCAGCCTCGGCGGGACCCACCGCTGCGCCTGCATCCGCACGGACGCGATCGAGCCGGGAAGGGAGGTCTAAGGTTGAAACATTGTAACCTAAGCACCATTTTCAAAAGGGCGCAAAAGAACAAG
>CAVCTM010000109.1:0-7123 GCA_963605115.1 Pseudobutyrivibrio sp.
GGGGCGTGCGCTGAGCGGAGTGAATCCTTTTCGACCGGGAGCCCAACGAAGTGGGTCCCGGTCGAGGCTTTCAGCAGCCTGCGACGGCGACTGCTTTGAATTTTACGGCGAAGGGACCTTCGTAGCCCGCTTCGGTGTAGCGCTCGGCGGAGAAGGTGAGGTCGTCCTGCTTTTCGAGCAGGCTGCCGTTGATGGAGCCGCCGGTGAGGATCTCCACGCCGCCGTCCGTGAAGAGATACGCGAGGCGGATCTCGCCGCCGAAGCGTCCGGTGCTGGCATCCATCTGGAAATCGGAGAAGCTCACGGGGTAGAGGCAGCCGCGCTTTAACTCGTCGAAGGGCACGGCACCGTTTTCGACGCGGAAGCGGCGGTAATTGCCGGTCGGCTCAATGCCGAGATAGCGACAAAAGCGCGTTGCGCCGTGGAGGAATTGCAGCCTGCCGTCCGCGATAAAGGACCGCTCCGCCATCGGGATGCCCTCCGCGGAGTAGGGCGCGTCGGGGATCGCGGTGATGTTCAGCTTTTCGCCGCGGACCTCCTCGCCCTGCACGGCGGCGCCGGGGGCGTAATCGGAATACTTGGCATAAACCATCGAGGCGTTCGCGCGGCGGAGATAAAACTCCAGCACGGTCCTGACGTTCTCGCCGGAGAGCACGATGTCGTACTCGCCGCCGGCGGGACTTTTTTCCGCCTTTGCACGGTCGCAGACGGTGTTCAGCGCGGCGGCTGCCTTCTGCTCCAGCGCCGCGGTGTCCAGATCGTCGTAATCAAAATGGAAATACTGCTCCACGTCCTTCGGCTTAAGGCACTGGACGACGAACTCGCCCTGGCAGCGGTGCCTGACATAGCCGACGTCCGTGCCCGCGGAGGACACGATGCGCACCGCTCGGCGCTCGGCGAAGATCTCCGCGCTGTTCAGGAAGGCGTCCGGGCGCGTGTCGGGGCGGAAAAGCGCCTCCGCCATCGCCGCGGCGTCCTCCGCGAGAGAGTGCGCCGCGAGCGCGGAGGGGATGGTCTGCTCCGGCTCCGTTTTGCCCTCATAGAGCTTAAACGCCGGGTTTTTCACATGTCCCGCCGCGGCGTAAGCGTCCCGCAGGGCGAGGGCGATCTCGGTCTCGTCCATGTCCGGGGAGATGAGCGCGTCGGACGCGCCGCGCATCGCCGCGCCGTCGGACTCGAAGTCGTGGTACACCGTCACGGTGGCGAGCTGCTCGTCCTTCGCGCGGCGCATGTCGAGCTTCTTTTTGATGAAGAACAGCTCCACGGTCTCCGTCGTGCGCTGCTCGATGAGATAGTTTTCCACGCCGGTGTCGTGCAGCGCGGTCAGAATTTTGTTCAGCATTGGTGTTCCCTCCTTAACCGAGCCGGATGCGCGCCTTGATATAGGGGCCGCCGTCCGAGACCTTGACCCACTCCTTGTAGCCCTTGCCGCACATGCCGCCGCCTTCGAGCTTCACGTCGGGGCTCATCATCGTGATGGATTTCAGCAGGTCGGGCACATAGCCGGTCAGCACGATGGGCGAGAAGATCCTGCCCGTGAGCTTGCCGTCGCGGATCTCGCGCGCGATGCTCACCATGCACTGGATGCCCCAGTTTTTCGGGTCCTCCATGCCGCTGGAGGGCTCCTGAAGCAGGAAGCCGTATTTCACGGAGGCGATCATGTCCTCCAGCGAGTCCGTGCCGCCCTCGAAATAGGTGTTCGTCATGCGGGTGTATGCCTTGCGTGCATAGCTCTCGCGGCGGCCGTTGCCGGTCGGCTCCGTGCCGAGGGACTGGGCGCTCAGCAGGTCGCTGATGCCCGCCTTGAGAACGCCCTTGTCGATCACGACCGTGTCGTGCGCCATCACGCCGTCGTCGTCGAAGAAATAGCTGCCCGCGTCCTGCGCAACGGCGGCGCCGTCGTGCATCGTGACGAGCGGGGAGGCGACGTATTCGCCGACGAAGCTCTTCGCGAGCGCGCGGTCTTTGACGAACATATCCATCTCCACGCCGTGGCCGAACGCCTCGTGGACGATCATACCCGTCACGGACGGGTCGCAGATGCAGTCATACTCGCCCGGCGTGATGGGGCTGCTGTCGAGCAGCTCCACGGCGACGCGCGCCACGTCCGCGACGCCCTCTGCCATCTCGTCGAGCACCTCCGCGCCGGCGAGGCCGGAGAAGCCGCGGTAGCTGGTCTGGAGCTCCTGCCCGCGCCGGCTCATCGCCATAAAGCCGCCGCAGGTCCAGAGCAGATCCTGCTCCAGATCGCGGTTCGGGGACAGGAAGAGCTTGTGGATCTCCTGATAGTTCACGAACGCGCCGCAGTCGATGACCTTCTCGTCGACGGCGAGCCCCGTTTTACGGATGGCGGTGAGCCGCTCCAAGATCTCCGCGTCGCCGAGCGCCTCCGGATGGACTTTGCACTCCGTCGCGCCCTGAAACGTCAGCGGCTCGTCCGGCGGGAGCGGGCGCTCCATATAGCTGCTGCCGGCAGGCAGCGCGGCGGCGAGCGCGTCGAGCGCCGCCTCCAGCTTCGTCTCCACGGCGGGCAGCTCCGCCTCGCTTAAATGGTTGAACGAATACTCCGCATAGCCGCGCTCGTCCACCACGCGCACGACGAAGCCGCGCTGGGTGAACAGATCGTCCGTCGCCGCGGAGACGCCGCTCGCATTTACGGTGTAGCGCTTGGCATGGCAGTCCGCGCCGAGCACGGAGCAGTAGCGGTATTTTTTCTCCAGCCGCTCCACGAGCGCGCGCAGCAGCGGCTTCTGCCGCCGGAGATAGCTGCTTTCCTTTATTTTCATCTGTGTTTATCCTCCTTGAAAAGATCCGATATGCCGATTATACGCCGCGTTTTTCCGCTTGTAAAGCCCGATTTACTTCTCCGCGAGCCAGTAGAGCATGCTGGGTCTGCCGCCGGTCTCATAGTCCATGTCGGCGGCGACCTCGCCGGTCTCGGCGAGATAGTTCATATAGCGCCGCACCGTGACGGCGGAGAGCCCGACCGCCTCGGCGATGGCGTCGCCGGTCAGCCGTCTGCCGCCGGTGCCCTTCATGTAGTCCATGATGAGCGTGAGAGTCTTCTCCTGAATGCCCTTCGGGTGCTGCGCCTCCGCTGCCTCCGCGCTCTTGCGGGCGTTTGCGATGATGAAGTCGATGTTCTGCTGGCTCAGCACGTCGACATTTTTGAGCGCCTCGGCGTGGGCGACGAATTTGTCGAGCGCGGTCTGGAACCGGTCGAGCGCGAAGGGTTTTACTAAGTAGTCTACTGCGCCGAGACGAAGTGCGTCTTCGAGCGTAGCGCGGTCGTTCGCCGCCGTCACCATGATGACGTCCACGGGGTAGCCATGCTCGCGGATCGCCTGCAGCGTCTCGATGCCGCCGAGCCGGGGCATGAAAACGTCCAAGATCACAAGGTCCACCGGCGTTTTTTCCAGAAACGCCAGTGCGCTGCGCCCGTCGCCGCATTTGCCCGCCACGGCGAAGCGGCGGCTGCGCTTCAAATACTGCTCGTTGATCATGGCGACCATCGGGTCGTCCTCCACGATCAGCACCTGATACACGTCCTTCATTCCGTCTCCCCTTTCTCCTCCGCGCGGCGGAAGGTCACGGTGAACGCCGTGCCCTCGCCGGGATGGGACTCCAGCAGAATTTTTCCGCCGAGACTCTCCGTCAGCTTCTTCACCTCGTAAAGCCCCGTGCCGCGGCCCGTGCCCTTGGTGGAAAAGCCCTTTTCAAATACCTTTTCCTGAATCTCTTCCGCAATGCCGGGACCGTTGTCCTCCACGCTCAGCAGCACCGCGCCGGGCTTGGAGTAAATGCCGACGTCAAGCGTGCGCTGCACGGCGTAATCCGCCGCCATGCCGTTCATCGCGTCGAGCGCGTTGTCGATGAGGTTGCCGAGGATCGTCACGAGTGCGCCGCTCGGCAGCGCGAGGTCCGCGGCGCAGTAGCGGCTGCCCTCGCGCAGCGAGAGCTTGACGTTCACCTCCGCGGCGCGGGCGATCTTGCCGATGAGCAGCGCCGCGAGCGAGGAATCCTCGATCTTCGTCTTGATCTCCGTGATCTGCTCGCGCTGGACGATGGAGATGTTCTCGATATACGCCGTCGCCTGCTCATACATGCCCATCTGGATGAGTCCGAGGATGACATGGAGCTTGTTCGTGAACTCGTGGTTGTTCGCGCGCATGGAGTCGACAAGATAGCGCGTTCCGGCGAGGTCCTCCATCAGCTGGGTGTATTCCGTGCGGTCGCGCAGTATCGCGACGGCGCCGGTGATCTCGCCGCCTTCGCGGATGGGCGCGGCGTCATAGACGACCTCCGCGCCGCGGAGAAAGCCCGCCTGCGCGCCGGTGGTCTTCTCCCCGCGCTCTATCGCCGCGTCGAGCAGCGCGCCGCAGCCGAGCTCGCCGAGCGTCTTGCCGACGGGACTTTCCTCCGCACCGAGCAGCTTTTCCGCCGCGTCGTTCGTGAACTGCACCGTGCCGCTGCGGTCCGCGGCGAGGATGCCCTCGTCCACCGCGCCTAAAATGCTGTTGCGGATGCGGTACATGGCGGAAAAGGTGTCCGGCTCAAAGCCGAGCAGGTCCGCCTTGATGCGGCGGCTCAGCTGGGTGGAAAAGCCGAGCGCGAGCACGATGACGCCGAGGGCGATCGCGCCGTAAATGAGCAGCGTGTGGACCGTCTCCTGCCGGATGTTCTCCATCAGCATCAGCGCCATGACAAAGCCGCGGTAGCTCCCGTCCGGACCGTAGACCGCAGCGTAAGCGCGCCGCTGGGTGCCGGAGGGACCGACGCTGTTTTCCGCGTAAACGCCGTCGGAGGCGGAAAAATCGGGCTGCGCGCCGTCATAGACCGTGCCGATGAGCTCATGGTTCGTGTGGAAGCGGCGCACGCTGTCCGCGCCGACGACGGAGATGACGTCCACGCTCGTGAGCGCCGACTGGAGCGAGTCCACATATTCGATGAGGTGCGCGTCGTCCGCGTCCGCGCCGATCAGAAGCTGGGAATGGGCGATGGACTCGGCGACGTTCTGGAGATTCTGGTCGCGCCGGCGGCTCTCCGCGCTGATGTTCAGCCCGACGCCTGCCGCCGCGGTCAGCACCGCGAGGATCAGGATCAAAATGAGCTGCGTGCGGAAAATATCCCGCCGGAGCCGGTTCGTTTTCTGCGGCTGCATAGTGCTTTTTTATCCCTCCGTTTCCCGGTAGTCCCGCGGGGTCCTGCCGGTTTTTTGTTTGAAATGCTTTGCGAAATTGCTCTGCTGGCGAAAGCCGACGCGCTCGGCGATCTGCCCCACCGGGAGCGCCGTGGTGCGCAGCAGCTCCGCCGCTGCCCAGACGCGGTATTCGGTCAGATACTGATACGGGCTGACGCCCAGCGTCTCGCGGAAGCAGCGCAGACACTCCGACGCGCTGACATGCGCGCTCGCGGCGATGCCGCCCAGTGTGAGCTCCTCGCCGTAATGGGCGGCGATGTGGTCCAGAAAGCGCCGCATGCGCTCCGCCGCCGGGCTGCGGTCCGCCGCGGCGGGCAGGGGCGTGTTTTCAATGATGTAAAACCACAGCGCGTTCAGGCGCAGCAGCACCTCCCGCGGCGGCTCCCGCCCCGCGGCACGCATTCCGGCAAGCGCTCGGAGCTGGGCAAGCGCCGCGGCGTGCCAGTCCTCGCCGCCGTCCAGCGCGAGCAGCGGCAGCGCCTCGGAGCCGATGAGCCGGCTGTTTTCCTCCGCCGCCGGGCTGCCGGGGTAAAAATCCAGAAATTTCGGCGGGAAAATGAAATTATAGTACCGTCCGCCCGGCGCGGTGCGGCTTACGTGGACCACGCCGCTGTTGACCATCACCGCCGTCCCCTCCGGAACGGTGAGCGCGCCGAAGAGCGTCGTGAGCTCCACGGCGCCCGCCGCGGCATAAGTGAATTGCAGGTCCTCGTGGCGGTGGAGCAGGTGAAAGCCCCGCGTCCACGGCTCGCTGCGCTCCGCCGTCACCTCTGCGGCGAGGTAAGGGAACGCCGTATCCTGCCGCAGATTCACGGAGCGGAGGTATTTTTCGTTTTCCACGCGGCTCCTCGCCCCTTTTTGCGATTATTTGATAAAGTCCGGCGGTTTTTGCCCTTGCGCCGCCGGGTATCGGCGCTATAATCATACCAAACCCGGTCCGCCGCGTCAAGGGGACCGGGGAAAGGAGTTTTTTCATGACCGATCCCGATTTCCGCGCGCTCTGTGCGCGTCTTTTCGCCGAAACGCCGGGCAACGCGCTGCCGGACGGCGGTGCGATGTTCGATTCGCCGCTGCTCGCCGTCGCCGCGGCGGACGACCCGCTTTTTGCGCGCCTGAAAGCCCCGGACGCCGTCGGCGCGCTCCACCGCTCCCCGCGGGAGTGGCTCCCGGATGCCGAGCGCGCCGTCTGCTTTTTCTTCCCGCTGACCGGCGCCGTCCGCGCCGCGAACCGCTCATCGCGCGCCGCCGCCGCGCCGGACTGGGTATCCGCGCGCATGGAGGGGCAGCGCTTTCTCGATGACTTTTTCCGCGCGCTCGCCGCGGCGCTGGAGCTGCGCGGCGTCAGGACCTGCGTCCCGGCGCTCTCTCCCGCGCTGGTCATCCGCGGCGGCAGCGCCCTGCGCGGCACGGCGGAGGACGGCGACACGGTTTTCGCCGCCTCGTGGTCGGAGCGCCACGCGGCGTTCATCGCCGGGCTCGGCACCTTCGGGCTCTCCGGCGGACTCATCACGGCGCGCGGCATGGCAGGGCGCCTCGGCAGCATTCTCGTCTCCGCGCCCCTCGCGGTCACGCCGCGGCCTTATACCGGCATCTACGAGTACTGCGCCCGCTGCCTCGCCTGTGCGCGCCGCTGCCCCGCCGGAGCGATCACCGCCGCGCACAAGGACCACGCGCTCTGCCGCGCCCGTCTGCGCGAAACGGGCGTCTCTCCCCGCCTCGCCTGCGGTCTCTGCCAGACCGCCGTACCCTGCGAAGCGGGCATCCCGGCGCGCCGGAGGGACCTCTGAGGACCGTTATACACCCCGTTTCCCGCTTATGAAAGCCTTATGAAAGTAAAATAAACGGCGCCGGAAGAAATTTTCTGTTGCTTATTTTCATAAAATTGACGTTTTGGGCTTTTGCGCTTATCCTGTGGATGAACGA
>CAVCTM010000110.1:0-7111 GCA_963605115.1 Pseudobutyrivibrio sp.
CCATCTCGCCGTGGAAGTCCTCAACGCCCTGAATGTCGATGAAGGTGGTGAAGTCCTCGCCGTCCTGAATGAGACCGCAGGAGATGCCCGCGACGGGCGCCTTCAGCGGAACGCCGGCGTCCATCAGCGCGAGCGTGGTGCCGCAGATGGAGCCCTGACTCGTGGAGCCGTTGGAGGACAGGACCTCGGACACGACGCGGATGGCGTAGGGGAAATCCTCCACGGAGGGGATGACCGCCTCGAGCGCCTTCTCCACGAGCGCGCCGTGGCCATACTCGCGGCGGCTGGTGCTGCGCGCCGCGCGCGCCTCGCCGCAGGAGTAGGGCGGCATATTGTAGTGGTGCATGAAGCGCTTTTCCTCTTCCTCCCAGATGGTGTCCAGCTTCTGCGCCATGGAGAGGGTCGCGAGCGTCGCGATGGAGAGGACCTGCGTCTGGCCGCGGGTGAAGAGTGCGCTGCCGTGGACACCGGGGATCAGACCGACCTCGCTCGCGAGCGGGCGGATCTCGTTGATCTGGCGGCCGTCGACGCGCTTGCCCTGAAGCAGCCAGTTCTTGACGATCTTCTTCTGGAACTTATAGGTGATCTCGTCGAGGTACTGGTCCATGTCCGGATGATCTTCAAGATATTTCTCGTGCCAGTGGTCGATCATGAGGTTCCAGCGCTCCTCGCGGACGTTCTTGTCGTCCGTGTCCATGGCGTGCTCCGCCTCGGCGCGGAAGTCCGCGCAGATCTTGTCGAACAGCTCCTGATCGAAGGAGGCGTGCTCATACTCGAACTTCGGCTTGCCGATCTCGGCGACCATGCGGTCGATGAGGTCCAGCACGGGCTGGAGCTTCTCGTGCGCCTGCACGATGCCCTCGTACATCACGTCCTCCGGGACCTCCTTGGCCTCGGACTCGATCATGACGACCTTCTTGTGGGTCGCGGCGATGGTGGTGATCATGCGGTTATTCTCGCGCTCGGCCTTGGTGGGGTTGAAGAGATACTTCTCGCCGTCCCAGCCGAGGACGATGCCGGCGATGGGTCCGTTGAACGGAACGTCAGAGATGCTCACCGCGGCGGAGGCGCCGATCATGGCGGTGATCTCCGGGGAGCAGTCGCGGTCGACGTTCAGCACGTCGCAGGAGAGGATCACATCGTTGCGGAGGTCGGAGGGGAAGAGCGGGCGCATCGGGCGGTCGATGAGGCGGGACGCCAGCACTGCGTTCAGGCTCGGACGACCCTCGCGGCGCAGGAACGCGCCGGGGATGCGGCCCACGGCATAGAGCTTCTCGTTGAAGTCCACGCTGAGGGGGAAGTAGTCGATGCCGTCCTTCGGGCGGGCGGAGGCGGTGCAGGTGACGAGGACGGTGGTCTCGCCGTAGCTGACCAGGACGGCGGCGTTGCAGAGCTCAGCCATCTTACCGACCTCCATCTTCAGCGGGCGGCCGCAGAAGTCCATCTCGTAGGTCTTGACGTCAAACTGCTTGTGCTTGATGATCATGCGGAATTCTCCTTTTCTTCGGTGTTTATTTTCGGATGAGGAGGACCCAGATTTTCAGCACTTGAAGCCGCGTCCGCGCTCTCCGCCGGACGCAGCTTCAAATACTAAAAAAATGGGTCTCCCCGCTTTTGGGAACGGCGTTTTCGGGTAAGAAAAAGCAGGGGACAATATTCAATTGTCCCCTGCCGATAAAACCTTCATACCCTTCGGAACGGGTCTCCGCGGCGCAGACGTGCCTTACTTGCGGATGCCCAGCTTTGCGATGATCGCGCGGTAACGCTCGATGTCCTTTCTGGTCAGATAGTCGAGCAGACGGCGGCGCTTGCCGACCATCTTGTACATACCCAGACGGCTGTGGTCGTCGTTCGGGTGGGTCTTCAGATGCTCGGTGAGCTGGCGGATGCGCTCGGTCAGGATGGCGATCTGGACCTCCGGAGAGCCGGTGTCGCCCTCGTGGGTCTTGTTGGCTTCGATAACGGTGTTCTTCTGCTCTTTGGTGATCATTTTTTCAAACTTCCTTTCTTATAATCCTTTTACCCGGCAGACCAAGTGACGGGGCAGAAAGGAGCCGCCGAAACTGAGTTTGCGGGCACAAGCCATGTTAATTTATCACACCCGGCGGCGTTTGTAAAGAGATTTTGCGAAAAATCTCCTCACTTTTTGCCGTAGACGCTCTTCATGCGGCGGTCGTGGTCCAGGATCCGCTTGCGCAGGCGCAGGGACTTCGGCGTGACCTCCAGAAGCTCGTCGTCCGCGAGGAACTCCAGGCACTGCTCCAGCGAGAGCTGGCGCGGCGGGATGAGGCGCAGCGCCTCGTCGCTGCCGGAGGCGCGGGTGTTCGTGAGCTGCTTTTTCTTGCAGATGTTGAGCGTGATGTCCTCCTGCTTCGGGCACTCGCCGATGACCATGCCGCCGTAGACCGGAACGCCCGGTCCGATGAAGAGCGCGCCGCGCTCCTGCGCGGAGAACAGCCCGTAAGTGACGCTCTCGCCCGTTTCCCACGCGACGAGGGAGCCGGTATTGCGGCGGGCGATGTCGCCCCTGAAGGGGGCGTAAGAGTCGAAGACGCTCGCCATGATGCCCTCGCCCTTCGTGTCGGTCAGAAACTCGTTGCGGTAGCCGAACAGTCCGCGGCTCGGCACGAGCAGCTCCAGCTTCATGCGGCTGCCGACCGGGGTCATCTCCAGCAGCTCTCCCTTGCGGCTGCCGAGCTTTTCGATGACGGCGCCGACATATTCCTGCGGAACATCCGCCACGACGCGCTCGATCGGCTCGCACTTCTTGCCGTCGATCGTCTGATAAAGCACGCGGGCGGGACCGACCTGGAACTCATACCCCTCGCGGCGCATGGTCTCGATCAGGATGGAGAGGCTCATCTCGCCGCGTCCGGCGACGTTGAACTCCGTCTCCTTGTCCGTCTCCGTGACGCGCAGGGACACGTCCTTGAGCGTTTCGCGCATAAGGCGCTCACGGATCTGGCGGGAGGTGACGAACTTGCCCTCGCGCCCGGCGAAGGGGCTGTCGTTGACGGAGAAGGTCATCTCCAGCGTCGGGGCGGAGATCTTCACGAAGGGCAGCGGCTCCGCCGTGCCGCGGGCGCAGATCGTGTCGCCGATGGTGACGTCGCCGATGCCGCTCATCGCGATGATGTTGCCGGCGGTGCTCTCCGTCACGGGGACGCGGGCAAGCCCGTCGAACTCGTAGAGCGAGACCGCCTTCGCGCGCGTCGGCGCGGCGTCGGGGTCGTGGTAGTTGCAGACCTCGATCTCGTCATTCTGGTGGATGACGCCGCGCTCGATGCGCCCGATGGCGATGCGGCCGACGTATTCGTTATAGTCGATGGAGCTGACGAGCATCTGGAACGGGGCGCTCTCGTCCTCGTCCGGGGCGGGGATATACTCCAGAATGGTGTCGAAAAGCGGCTGGAGGTCCGTGCCGGGAACGTCTGGGGAATAGCTCGCCGTGCCCTGACGTCCGGAGCAGAAGAGCATCGGGCTGTCGAGCTGCTCGTCCGTCGCGTCGAGGTCCATCAGCAGCTCCAGCACCTCGTCCACGACCTCGTGGATGCGCTGGTCCGGGCGGTCGATCTTGTTGACGACCACGATCACGCGGTGGCCCAGCTCCAGCGCGCGGGAGAGGACAAAGCGGGTCTGGGGCATCGGTCCCTCCGCCGCGTCCACGAGCAATATAACGCCGTTGACCATCTTGAGGATGCGCTCGACCTCGCCGCCGAAGTCGGCGTGACCCGGCGTGTCGACGATGTTGATCTTGGTGTCCTTATACGTAACGGCGGTGTTTTTCGCCATGATGGTGATGCCGCGCTCGCGCTCAAGGTCGCCGGAGTCCATCACGCGCTCCACGACCTCCTGATTCTCGCGGTAAACGCCGGACTGCTTGAGCATCTCGTCCACGAGCGTGGTCTTGCCGTGGTCAACGTGGGCGATGATCGCAACGTTTCTCAGGTTTCTCAAAGGTATCAGACCCCTTTATCTTTTAAATTTCATCACAAACGTAGAGTTTAGCATTTTACCCGTCCGTTTTCAAGTATTTTGTCCAATTTTTCCGTTTCGCCGGAAAAAACCAAAATTTGCTCTTGACTCTCCGTCAAAATCGTGGTACTATAATCAGGCACTCAGGAAAAGCCTGAGACATATCGCGGGGTAGAGCAGTCGGTAGCTCGTCGGGCTCATAACCCGGAGGTCGTTGGTTCAAGTCCTTCCCCCGCAACCAAATCTGTTACCGTTGTTGATACAATATCAGCAACGGTAATTTTTTATTTTCTGCCGCCCGAGAAGTGATTTCCGCGAAAAACAGGGATTCTTCCGAACATTCCCGGTAATAAGCGCAGTGTATGCCCGGATTTGCTGCGGCCATGATGAGAAAAAACCTGGGCTTAGCAAAACAGCAATCGTTATAAGAGTAGAAACGATAAATTATTATTTTCTATATAGAAACCCGCCGAAGGCTGCGATACCGCTCTGAACCTTTAGCGGATTTTCTTTAACAACCGTGGGACAGAAAGGACAAAAAGGACAGAACCGAGCCGGTATCATCCTTACTGATTTGGTTCTGTTCCTTATATAAATACTGGATTTTTTGCACCGAGTGCAGTATAATTTTAATAATGTCATTCGGGAGGGATTGCCGTGCCTCGTATCTCAACGAAAGAAAATAAAAACATATATCAGACTACCAGAGAAGAACTTGTGCTTTCCCGTGAGGCAGCCAGTGAGCTGATGGAAACCATTTCTCCGGAAAGACTGGTTCGCATTGAGGGTGATTCATATTTGCCACACCCGGAAGAAGTGCTGGAGATGGCAAAAGGCTATAAAAAACCGGCTCTGTGTAACTATTTCTGCTCACAACAGTGTCCTATCGGACGGCAGTATGTTCCGGAGATAAAAATCAACGATCTGTCTCAGATCGTTCTCGGAATGCTATCATCGCTTAACTCCATGCAGCGGGAAAAGGATCGTCTGATCGACATTTCTGCCGATGGAATGATCGACAATGATGAATTGCCGGATTTTATTCGAATCCAAAGAGAGTTGGAGAAAATGTCTGTTGCGGTGGAAACGCTCCAGCTTTGGGCGGAGCAAATGATGGCAGACGGCAAAATCGATATGAAACGGTATCGTGAACTGGCGAACAAATAAGACATAGCAGCGCTTCTGATTTGAGGAGCGCTGCTATTTTTCGCTATTTGCATAATATAGGCCACTTATTTTGCAGGACCCGTCATGTTTTTCTTGGTATGGAATCTGTATTATATAGATGTAAACGCAGAGCACAACAGAAGGAGGAGATGAAAATGAGTGTGCGTGAACGGATTCTGGCGATACGGATAGCAGAAGCAATTTCGAAACAACCGGAAATTGCCGAGGAACTCGGAATTTCTGCGGAGTTGGTTCTGCGTGCGGCAGTTTGCACCGAGATTGGAAGCAAAAAAACAGTTAGTGCTATGAATGGAGGGAAATATTTATGCCGAAAATGTATGCGAATTTTTCTGACAGATCCTATGATGCACTTGTAAGTGGTGAAGCCGTAGATAACAACGGTCTCCGCTCGCCGAATGGCAGTTTTTATCCAGATCAACCGTCCTTCGAACCAATTGATGAGAGAAGAGAGCAGCTACAAAACGCCGGAACTCAGCTAATTATAGCCGCCGGAAGTTTCCTTGTTATCCAAGTTGCTCTTCCTGAAATCAAACGATTTACACATGAAAAGATTTACCCCTGTGTTGTGGAAAAATGGGATGAGTGGCGTGAAAGATGTAAAAGAAGGAAAGGTGGTGAACAAACACCTCGGTTTTCTGCCGAGGACCAGTTCCCCAGTGATTTGGAAGGAGACTCGCCACGAGTCATTAAGCTGGAGAGTTATCGAAAAGAGGCGTAGCGGGCAAGACGGACAACGCATTTTTTCAAAAAGATTGGGAAGGAGCACCTTATTATGGCTGAGAGGTTTCCTGATGTTGCTTGGTGGTGTGATCGTTGTGGAGCAAATCTAAATATTCAGAGTGGATTTGATGATCACCATTATATTTGGCGTTGCACAGAGTGTGGTCACAAGAACAGTATTTCCGCAGATAACATTTATGAGTCCCACGAGGACTACCGTAATTATCGGAATAAGTAAGGAGAATTTTCCATGAAACATGTGTTCAGAGCCACGAAGATGGGATGGAACAAGGAGCAGGAAGGAGTCTGGTTTGACTCTTCTCACTATACGAAAGATGAGGCCAAGGCTCAATTCCAACCATACACGGGGACAACAATGGAGGGCTATCCCTATACGGGATATGAGTACGATGGGCAGAAGTATCATGATGTAACTTACCTTGGCGAGTTTGAAGATGATAAAATGCCGCGCAACAATAATGAGTATGTTGACATGAAACTTAATCGTGAAAATAAATAGGCGCTTAGTTTATCGAGGACCTGCAGATTGTCGACGAGTGTGCCAATGATGGCCATTCCGTCTGCACCCTTGATGCAAAACGGGCAGAACCGGGTCAGCAGTGGCGATGCTGACCCGGTTCTGCCCTATTGCTATATTTCATAGCCTCGTTGTGATTTCCTTCCCATCCTTGAAGCAGAATATGACCTGTTCGTCGGCGTTTACGATGACATGGTCGATGGTGCCGTTCCAGAGTTTTTCGTCAAAGTCAACGGGCAGTGTGTCCAGTTCGCCCAGTTCAAACATCATGCCGCCGATGGCAATGGCATCCGCTTTCATCTTGTCCCGCTGCCGTTGCAGTGCTGCCAGCTTGGTTTCGGTTTCCTCAAAGCGACTGCACAGTTCGGCGTGGGTGGTACGGTAGGTTTCTTCGGTCACGGTGTTGGTGGCATTTTCTGTGATACACAGGCGCAGCATCCCGGTGATGGTAGTTAGGTCCTCTTCCAAAGACCGAATGTCCTCGTCGATGAAATCCGTATCCGTAAGCACCCGCTGGGTATCGCGCAGCCGGACAATGACGGTCTCCCGGTCGGAAAGATACGCCCCAAGGGCCGACAGGAACAGTTCTTTCAACCGTTCCTCGGTCAAATGGGGCGTTTCGCATTTGTGTTCCCCCTTAAATTTGTCGTTACACTGCCAAATGACCCGGCGGTAACGGTCGGTGGAGTG
>CAVCTM010000111.1:0-7015 GCA_963605115.1 Pseudobutyrivibrio sp.
TCACCCATTTACTCACCCATTTGGCCCGGTTCACCCATTTTTAACCCATATAAAATGGGTGAACCAAGGTTTCCTTCGGTCAAAATCTGCGAAAAAGCTCAAATTGAATCAAACCGAAAAGATATGAGAAAACCCCGGAAAACCTTGATTTTCCGGGGTTTTTGAGCTTTTGAGTTGTGAAAAAACGATTGATCAGCGCTTGCTGAACTGAGGCGCACGACGAGCGGCTTTGAGGCCGTACTTCTTACGCTCTTTCATGCGCGGGTCGCGGGTCAGGAAGCCGGCGGCCTTGAGGGGGGAGCGGAAGCTCTCGTCCACGAGCAGGAGCGCGCGGGCGATGCCGTGGCGGATGGCGCCGGCCTGTCCGGAGACGCCGCCGCCGGAGACGGTGCAGTCGATGTCGACCTTGTCGACAAGACCGACGGTGTTCAGCGGCTGACGGACGATCAGCTTCAGGGTCTCAAGACCGAAGTATTCGTCGATGCTGCGGCCGTTGACGGTGATGACGCCGGAGCCGCCGGGGATGAGGTGGACTCTGGCGACAGAGGACTTGCGGCGGCCGGTGCCGTACATATAGGGGCGCTTGCTCACATAAGTTGCCATGGTTTCTTACTCCTCCTTTTTCAGCGGTCCCAGACTTCGGGCTTCTGGGCGGCGTGCTTGTGCTCGCTGCCGCGGTAGACCTTCAGACGGGTGAGCTGGTCGGCGCCCAGCTTGTTCTTCTGAAGCATGCCCTTGACGGCCTGCGTCATTGCGAACTCAGGCTTCTTCTCCATGAGGTCCTTATACTTGACCTCCTTGAGACCGCCGATCCAGCCGGAGTGATGGCGGTAATACTTCTGCTCAAGCTTCTTGCCGGTCAGGACAGCCTGCTCAGCGTTGATGACGACGACGAAATCGCCGCAGTCGACATGCGGGGTGTAGGTGGGCTTCAGCTTGCCGCGGAGCAGATCGGCGGCGAGCGCCGCGGTCTTGCCCAGAGGCTTGCCGGCTGCGTCCAGAACGTACCACTTGCGTTCCACGGTAGCCTTGGTTGCCATAGTAGTGGACATGGTTGCTTCCTCCAATATAAATGTAAAATGTTTTGACATTTCCGCTGCGCGCGGTTACAATATCCGGGTGAAAACGCCCGAAGCGCGCTTATCCTTTATAGCACAAGCGTTTCGGCTTGTCAACACATTATTTTGAGGATTTTAATTTAGCATATTCCGATCTCCGATTTGCTTCGATTTGCTCCGTTTTTCTTCAAAATGCTCGTTTTCGATTTTTCAGACTTTTTTGCACCGAGGAACACACTATGAGAGACGTATTGAACGAACTGACCTCCCTCGTCCGCAAGGGCGTGGACGAATACCGCATGATCGCGGAGGGTGACCGCGTTGCCGTCGGCATTTCCGGCGGTAAGGACTCGCTGCTGCTCCTGCGCGCGCTGAAGCATTTGCAGGGCTATTACCCGCTGCATTTTGAGCTCGTCGGGCTCACGATCGACCTCGGCTTTCCGGGGATGGACTATGCGCCCATCGCGGAGATGTGCCGCGAGCTGGACATCCCGTACACCGTCATCCCGACGGACATCAAGGAGGTCGTGTTCGACGTGCGGCAGGAGGATAATCCCTGCTCGCTCTGCGCCAAGATGCGCCGCGGCGCGCTCAACACCGCGCTGCGCGACCTCGGCTGCAACAAGCTCGCCCTCGGCCACCACTACGACGACGCGGTGGAGACGTTCCTGATGAGCCTGCTCTTTGAGGGGCGCATCAGCTGCTTCAAGCCCGTGACGTATATGTCCCGCGCGGACGTGTGGCAGATCCGGCCGCTCATTTACTGCGGGGAGGGGAAGATCGCCTCCGCAGCCGCGGCGCTGGGACTGCCCGTTGTGGAAAACTCCTGCCCGCAGGACAAGGCGAGCAAGCGCCACGAGATCAAGCAGCTCCTCGCCGATATGCGCCATGACTATCCCGATATGCGCAGCAAAATTTTCGGCGCGATGCAGCGCCTGCCGCTGGACGGCTGGGCGCCGGAGCGCATCGACTGGCGGAAGAAGGACAAGGATTAAGACGCCGCGGAAATCTCCACTTTAAATCCCCGGAGACCGTGGTATAATACGCTTATGACAACTTTTGAAAAGATCCGCGAACAGGTAAAACGCATCCCTCCCGGCACCGTGGCGACGTATGGCCAGATCGCAATGCTCGCCGGCAACCCGCGCTGGTCGCGGGTGGTGGGCTACGTGCTGAACATCGACGGCGGCGACCTGCCGTGCCAGCGCGTCGTGAACCGCTTCGGCGGGCTCTCGGACGCATTTTCGCCGATGGGCAGGGAGACTCATCGCCTGCTGCTCGAAATGGAGGGCGTGGAGTTCACGCCGGAGGGAAACGTCGATCTGGACCGCTTCCAGTGGTCCGGAGAATGAAAGGAGACAGAAAAATGAAAGATCTGGAAGCATTGCAGCGGGACTATGCCCGCCTGCTCATCCGCGAGGGACTGAACATCCAGCCGGGTCAGCGCCTTGTCATCAACTGCCCGGTGGACTGCGCCGCCTTCGGGCGTCTCTGCGCCGAGGCAGCTTACGACGCCGGGAGCTCCGAGGTGCTCTTCCGCTGGCGGGACGACGCGCTCGCGCGCATGAAATATCTCCGCGCGGCGGACGAGGTGTTCGACCGCATCGACCCGTGGGACGTGCTCATGAGCGACACGCTGACCACGGAGGGCGCGGGCGCGCTTTCCATCTCCGCCTCCGACCCCGAAATGCTCAAGGGCGTGGACGGCGACCGCATCCGCCGCTACCAGATCGCCGCGGGCAAGGCGATGGAGAAGATCCAGGAGCGCGGCATGCGCAACGAATACCCGTGGTGCGTCTGCTCCATCCCGACCCCCGTCTGGGCGAAAAAGGTGTTCCCGGAGCTGCCGGAGGACGAGGCGGTCGCGCGGCTCTGGGAGGAGATCCTGAAAGCCTGCCGTGTGGACGGCGTGGACGCCGTCGCCGCGTGGCAGAAGCATAACGACGAGCTGCAAAAGCACGTGGAGTTTATGAACCGCCACAATTTCAAGAGCCTGCACTACACCAACTCCCTCGGCACGGACCTGACGCTGGAGCTCCCGGAGGGCCACTTCTGGGCGGGCGGCGCGGAGAAGTGCGTCACGAGCGGCATTATGTTCTCCGCGAACATCCCGACCGAGGAGGTCTTCACCCTGCCGAAGCGCGACAGCGTGAACGGCGTGGTCTATGCCAGCAAGCCGCTCGTGCTCCACGGCAACGTCATCGAGGGCATCCGCTTTACATTCAGGGACGGCAAGATCGTCGAAGCCCACGCCGATACCGGCGAGGACATCCTGCGCGACGCCATCGCCGTCGACGAGGGCGCGAGCTATCTCGGCGAGGTCGCGCTCGTGCCCTACGACTCTCCGATCAACGCCTCCGGCGTGCTCTTTTTCAACACGCTCTTCGACGAAAACGCCTCCTGCCACCTCGCCTTCGGCGATTCCTACCCCTGCATCCACGGCTCGGAGAACATGACGGGCGAGCAGCTCGCCGCCCTCGGCGCGAACAAGTCCATGATGCATGAGGACTTCATGGTCGGCACCGCCGACCTCTCCATCGTCGGCACCACCCACGACGGGGAGGAGATCCCGGTGTTCGTGAACGGCAATTTCGCTTTTTGAGATAAAAAAACCACCGCCGGCAGGCGGTGGTTTTTGTTTACCCAATGACTATGCGGAGCCGCCCGTCACCCGGCGGCTGCCGGGGTGTCCTGCGACTGGAGCGTTTTCCGGATGACGGCGCTCTTGAAATAGAAGATGCCCATCGCGGCGGAGCTTAAAAGCCAGCTCGTGGGGTAGCAGAGGAAGACGTAACGGATGTCGTGGTCAAAGTGGAGCGTGACGATGAGCCAGATGACGCGGAACACGCAGATGCAGACGGCGGAGATGATCGTCACCTTCATCGCCTGCCCCGCGCCGCGGATCGCGCCGCCGAGAACGTCCGACGGGATGAACAGCCAGTTGCAGGGCGCGAGGTAGAGCATCATCTGGAGCGCGTAGGTCTTGGCGTCCGGCTCGTCGGTAAACAGGTCGAGCAGCGGGGCGGAGAAGAGCAGCACCGCCGCTTCGAGCACGAGCGTTGCGCCGAGGCTGGAGAGGATTGCGACACGGATGCCCTTGCGGATGCGGCTGAACTTGCCCGCGCCGATGTTCTGACCTACGTAGGTCGAGATCGCGAGCGCCATGGCGTTCATCGGCATATAGATGAAGCCGTCGAGCTTCGTGTAGGCGGTGACGCCCGCCATCGCCGCGGTGCCGAAGGAGTTGATCTTCGCCTGCACGAGCAGGTTCGCGATATTGAACATGCTGCTTTGCAGCCCGCAGGGGACGGAGATGCGGATGATGTCCCACATCGTGAGGGTGCTCAGCTCCATACGCAGCGGGCGGAAGCGGTAGCGCGCGTCGAGCTTCGTGAGGCGGATGACGGTGAGCACCGCGCTGACGAGCTGGGCGGCGACCGTCGCGATCGCCGCGCCCGCGACGCCCATATCGAACACCGCCACGAGCAGCAGGTCGAGGATCAGGTTCGTGACGCCGCCGATAACGAGGTAGATGAGCGGGCGCGTGGAGTCGCCCTCCGCGCGGAGCATGCCCGCGCCGACGTTGTAGATCATGGTGATGATCGTGCCGGCGAGGTAAATGCGCAGGTACTGGTTCGCGGGGTCCAGAACGTCGTCCGGCGTGTCCATCCAGAGGAGCATCTGACGAGAGAAGGCGATGCCGAGCACACTGATGACAACGCCGACGCCCACGCTGAGGACCAGTGCGCAGTCGATGAGCTTTTTCAGACCGGGATAGTCCTCCGCGCCGTAGTGCATGGCGTAGAGCACGCCGGTGCCGGTGGCGATGCCGAGGAAAAAGCCGATCAGAAGATTGATGAGGCTGCCCGTGCTGCCGACGGCGGCGAGCGCCGCGGAGCCGACATAGTTGCCGACGACCATCGAGTCCACGCTGTTATATAGCTGCTGGAACAGGTTGGAGAGCAATATCGGCACGGCGAACAGGATGAGCCCCTTTGTGATGGAGCCCTCGGTCAGACTCATTTGCTTATTCATGGAGATCCGGGTCCTTTCTTGGGGAAATGATCACCCCGCCGCGAAGCCCAGCGAGAGGAAGCCCTGGGCGAGGATGTAAGTCAGCATGACGAGAAAATCATATTTCGGCGCGGGGTCGCCGACGGTGGAGAACTGGCGCACGAGCAGCGTGTCCGAAACGAGGAAGAGCACCGCGCCGGCGAGGAGCCACGGGGAGCCCTCCGTTCCCGCCGCGAGCGAGACCGCTGCGGCGGCTGCGAGCGCGGCGAGCAGCAGGTAATAAAGCGCGCCGGGAATGCGCAGCGCGCGGTCCATCACGCGGAGAGACGAGGCATAGAGCCCCGCGGCGGCGAGCAGGGGCGCGAGCGCACAGAGCCAGGTCAGCTCCGGCGCGGCAGCGAGCGGCAGCAGCATGGCGAGAATATAGAGCACATGTCCCGCGCCGAAGGCGGCGATGCCGGCGGTGCGGAGCTTCGGGGAGCCCGGCCAGATGAGGAAAATATCCCCCGCCCAGCCGAGCAGCAGCGCGGCAAGGACAAAGGGGCTCGCCGTCTTTGCTGTGCAGGCGTAGCCGAGCAGCAGGAGCGGCACGAGCAGCGTTTTCGTGAGGTGGCGCAGGAACTGCTTGTTCCCGGCGCAGAACACGAGGTGCAGCACGGCGAGAACGGCGTAAGGGAGGAAGAACGACAGCTTCATATTTTCCACAGACCTTTCCGGAGAAATTGGGAGAAATACCAAAAACCACGTCGGATTTCTCCGCTTCTTATTATAATCTAACCAACGGTCCGTGTCAATCGAGCGCGAAAAATTTTTCTCCACGCGGGGGATGCTGAACGATGATTATAGCACGCCGTGCGGGAATGTCAACAGGAAAAATCGGAATGCGCGCCCCCCTTGTAAAAACAGGGCAGATGGTGTAAAATAAGCGATGTCCGGCGATCGCCGGACGAAACCGTCTGCAAAAGCAAGGAGACAAATATGAAAACCGCAAACAAAAAGATCACCCGCCTGACGGCGGCAGTGCTGGCGCTGGTGCTCGCGCTGTCTCTCGCCGCCTGCGGGACCAAGACCCAGGCGGAGACCGAAGCGCCCGCCGCGGGAAAGCACTTCACCTTCACCGTCGTGGACGACAAGGGCGAGAGCACGCAGCTTGACCTCACGAGCGGGGAGGAGACCGTCGGCGCGGCGCTGCTCGCCGAGGGGCTCATCGAGGGCGAGGAGGGTCAGTACGGGCTCTATGTCAAGACCGTGAACGGGCTCACCGCCGACTATGACGCCGACGGTCACTACTGGGCGTTCTACATCGGCGAGGACTATGCCTCCACCGGCGTGGACCAGACGCCGCTCGAAGATGGCGGAAGCTACGCGTTCAAATACGAATAAGCCGCGGCTGACGACGCGCGAGATCGTCGTCTTCGCCATGCTCGGCACGCTGATGTTCCTCAGCAAGCAGCTGATGGAGTGGGCGCCGAACATCCATTTTCTGGGGATGTTCACGATGACCTACACGGTGGTCTACCGCTGGAAGGCGCTTATTCCGATTTATCTCTTTGTGCTGCTGGAGGGGCTCTATATGGGCTTTGCGCTCTGGTGGGTGCCGTATCTTTACCTCTGGACGGTGCTCTGGGGCGTGACGATGCTGCTGCCGCGCTCGCTGCCGAAAAAGTGGGCGGTGCCGCTTTACGCCGCGGTCTGCGCGCTCCATGGACTCTGCTACGGTACGCTCTACGCGCCGTTTCAGGCGCTGGCGTTTCACCTGAGCTGGCAGGGGATGCTCGCATGGATCGCCGCCGGTCTGCCGTGGGACGCGGTCCACGCCGCCGGAAACGCCGCCGCCGGGCTGCTTATATGGCCCATCGCGGAGCTGCTGAAAAAGCTCGACCGCGCAGCGGGCAAAAAGTGAAACGAGATCCCCGTGACGGGCTTTTGCCCGTCACGGGGAT
>CAVCTM010000112.1:0-6799 GCA_963605115.1 Pseudobutyrivibrio sp.
TCAGTGCGGTCGGGTGGTCGGAGGCTTCGGCTTTGAAGGTGATCTGGATGTTGGGACGCTTATTGTCTGCTTCATAGGCAGTGCTTGTGTTGGTAATGTCGGCATACGTGGAATCGTTGTCACTCTGGCGGCGCAGGACAGAGCCGGACACCGTTGTGTAGTAGTATTTCAGGCTGCTGGTATAACTGGAGGCCGTGTGCGTCACAACGATGACAAGGTTGTCGGTGCCGTTGTAGCTGAACGTTCCTTTGTTAAACTCCAGCTCCTCCCAGCCCTTTGCCGTGCCGAGCGTCGGGGTTCCTTCATAAACAAGCGTCAGCTCTTTCTCAGTCAGATAGTCCGTCAAGGTGAGGCTGCTCTTGTTGGTATGACCCATGTAGGCCCTGAGCAAGGTCGGCTTAAACGCATTGGTCGAAGAAACGTTGTAAGCGATCTTGGTGATAATGCCGGCTTTGCCGATTTCCTCGGCGGTATAGAGCATCTGATCCACGCTGTACTTGTAGTTGGTGTTGTAAGGAGTAGTGTACCAGCCAGAGGTTCCGGTGCCGATCTCGGTATAACTCGTGGCCTTCGCGTGGCAGACGGTGCAGTAGCTGCCGCCCTCGAACTTGTGACCCGCCGCGGGGATCTCCGTCTCGATGACGCTGCCGCAGCCTTCGCGCCGGCAGGTCTTGGTCTTCTTACCAGTCTCGGTACAGGTGGGCTGCTCGACGGTCTCGGCGTAATCGTGACCCCGCGCATCGGTGTAAGCCACGCGGTACTCCTTGCTGCACTTCGAGCAGGTGTAGGTCGTGTAGCCGCGCACGAGGCAGGTCGGCGCGGTCACGATGCCGTCGCCGTTGGGGGTATGCGTGCAGTCGGACGTGAAGCCGAAGGGACGCATATACGTGGAATTATACGCAGCGTAGTGCCCACCGGAGATCTCGACCGTCTGTCCCGCGTCAACGTGGACACCGACCGCCTTGAACGCCGGTTTTTCCTCGTCTCCGTCGACGATTCTGACATCCGCCTTGATCAGCTTCGTTTCATCCGTCGTTCCATCGGCGTTCTTTACAGTGACCGTGATCTTCGAGTCCATGTAATAATCGCTGGTGATGAAAATCGCGGAATCGACATACAGGGTTCCGGAATCACGCGCGGTGAGGACGATGGTATTCGTTCCGCTGCTGCTCGCGGGTCTCGCAGCCGCCTCGTTCAGCGACGTCGTGTCGATCACCCACTTGTCTGCGACGGACTCGACCTTGCTCAGATCGAAGTAGGGCTCGATGGCGTAGAACAGGTCGGCGTAAGCCTCAAGCTTCTTTACGCCGCAGACCGTGCAGAGCTTATCCTCGCCGTAGCTGTGACCGGTGGCGGGCTTGACTTCGAGCCTTGCGTCCACCTTGCACTCCTTGCAGTGGGCAGGCTTATAGCCCTCCAGCAGGCAGGTCGGCTCGACGGTCGTGCCGTAATCCCAGTCATGCACGTGCTCCGCGATACGGAACTGGACGTTGGGGAGATACGATCCCTTGGTGTAGATCGTTTCAGAGTTGATATCCGCGTATTTGCTCTCATTCGCGGCGACAGAGTTGCCGCGGTAAAGCACACGGCTGTTCACGCTGGAGTAATAATACTTCAGGGTGGCATTGCCCTTTTCGGCGGAGTGGACGATCGCGACAAGGAGATTATCCACGCCGTTATAGAAGAAGGAATCCGTGAGCGCCAGTTCCTCCCAGCCCGTAGCCTTGCCGAGCGTGGGGGTGCCCTCATAGACCAGCTCCAGTCCGTCGGCTTTGGTCAGGAAGTCGCTGCCGCTGTCGAACATGGTCTTGGAGGTGTGACCCATGTAGATCTTGACGCTGCCGGCGTTCCATTCGGAGGTGGTCGCCTGGACTTGGAAAGCGATGCTGTTGATCAGTCCTGCCTTGCCGATCTCGCTGGCGGTGTAGATCATCTGAGTCGTGGCATACTGGTTGGCGTTGTAATAGGGCACATAGCTGCCGTACTGAGAAATCGTGCCCTCGCCCACCGTCGTCGGTTCGACGACGCCGCAGGCGCAGTTACCGTTGGTGTAAGAGTGGACCTCGGAGGTGCCGAGGCAGCCTTCGCGGGTGCACTTATAGGTGTGCGTGCCGTCGCCGTTATCCTCGTAGGTGTAGGTGCTGGTGTCGGTAAGGTGGCCCTTCGGTTTCACGAAGTCAAACTGCTCGGTGAGATGGCAGATCGTGCACTCATGGCTCGTGTAGCCCTGCTCCGTGCAGTTCGGCGCGGTGACCACACCCTCGCCCCAGACGTGCTCGCAGAGGTCGATCGCAAAGCGGATGTTCGGGCGATATCTGGTGGTGGCATATGACAACGACGTGTCCGTGATATCAGCATAGGACGTGCTGGAGTTATTGCCGCGGTAAAGCACCATGCCGGTCACACTGGTGTATGTGTAATTCAGGCTTGTGTTTTTGGAAGCGCTCGTGCGGGCGATGACAACGGCGAGATTGCTCTTGCCGTCATAATCAAACACCGCTTTATTAAACGTCAGCTCTTCCCAGCCCTTTCCGGTGCCGAGCGTCGGAGTTCCTTCATACACAAGCGTCAGTCCACTGTCAGTCAGGAAGTCCTTTGAGGAAGCGAAGCTTTCCTTGTCGGTGTGACCCATATAGATCTTGACAGAGGTCGTCGTAAGCTCGCTGGCAGATGCAACGTCAAACGCGATCTTTTCGATCTTTCCGGCTGTTCCGATCTCGCTCGCCGTGAAGATCATCTGAACAAGACCATTGGCGTAATAGTTGTTGTAAGGCGTGGAATAAGTGGACGAAGTAGACTTCTCATCTCCGACCAGTCTGTTCACGGGATCCTTGACCTTGCAGTATTCGCAGCGACCATATTTATTATACGTGTGCGCCTCGGTGCCGCCTTCGCAGCGTTCACAGGTGAAGCTGTGCGTCCCGTCGCCCTTGTCGGTGTAGACGGGGTTTAGATGACCGAGCGCGGGAGAGAGCTCCTCGCGGGAAACGACAAGATGGCAATCGTCACAAGTCATCAGCTTCTCAGAAGGCTCCGTGCAGGTGGCATCGGTGATGCTTTCCGTCTGATTCGTATGAGCGCAGGTCGTGACACTGTAGATATGGAGCGTGGTCGCGTCAGCGTAGGTAGTGGGGTTCAGACCCTTGAAGCCGGTGGTGTATGTACCGGCGGCGTAGCTGCTTGAACCCACAGCCAGGAGCTTGTTTGCAGCGTAAACGCCGTAGCCCCAAACGGTGGCGCTGGTGGCATAATTCTCGACATAGAAGCTGCCGGAGGAATTCCGAAGATAAGTCCCGGCACTGCTCTTCAGGTAGTGACCGGTGTTCGCGGCATTGACCTCTGCCGTCCAGAGCAGGTCGCTCATATCCACGCCGTCACCGGCGGAGATCACATTGTCCGCGATCGTGATGGAAACAGCCTTGCGGGCGGTCGGAGCGCTCCCGTCCAGATAAGACATCGCCAGCGTGCCGCCTTTGTTCGTGATGACGTAAAGCCCGCCGTCGCTCAGGGCGCTGACTTCCTCGACGATGTAGAGCGGCGTGGTCGGCTGCTTTTCATTGCAGCGGGTGCAGACGCCGTCTTCGTAATTATGGCCGAGCGCTTCGATCGTGGTCTGTTCGATCGTGATCATGCCGCAGGCGGAGCACTTCTCGCCCGCGGTCAGACCGGTCTTGGTGCAGGTCGCCTCGACCGCCGCGAGCGTGGTCTTCTCGCTGTGCAGGCACTGGTAGACGCAGGCGGAGCATACGCCGTCCACAAAGGTGTGCGCCTCGGTGGGGCTGCCGGCGCTGACCTCGTAGACCTTGACGGTGGTAGCCATATTCGCCTTGCTGCTCTCCGCTATACAGCCCATCATCGCTGCCGCAGTATTCGTAAGATAGTTCCCGGTGCTGCTCTTGAGGTACATGTCCGAGGTGATCTCCCATGTCGTGGTCGCAGTCTCAGACATTGTCAGGAACATTGCACTTGTAGTGCCGTCATTTGTCAGGTACGCGCTCCCATTTTTCAGGTAGCCGTTTTCATAGGTCCAGACGATATCGTCCGTCTTCTCACCGGCGGTGTAGGCAACACCGGCACGGTATGACTCATTGACACCTCCAGTATAGGTGAATGCACCGCTGGACAGGGCTGCCGTATTGGAGTCAGAGACAATGATGTAGCGCTTTCCGTTTTCGAAAGCGGTGACAGTCTCCGTGCCGATCTTATCGCCCTCGTTGGGACGCTCATCGCCGCAGGAACACTTCCACGTGTGAGTCGTGCCGTTTTCGTCGGCGACCGGGGTGTAACTGTGGGTATGCGTCTCGCCGCCGGACTCGCCGGTCTCTCCGGAATCCGCGGTGCCGACCAGATAAACGGTAACCGTGTCTCCGGCGCCGGAGGTGCCGCTGAAACCGGCAGAACCATAAACGACACCCCAGCCGTTGTTGAGAAGGCGGGAATCAGCGTTCAATGTCCACGTCGTTGCAGCGTTATCCTCGATCTTGAGAGCGCTATAACTGCCATTGAGATACTTTCCGTTGTTCTTAAGCTGGCCTCCGTTTTCGCACTCCCAGTAATAGGTTTCTTCAAACATATCAATAGAAGTGTAATAAGAGGACGCCGCGAGACTTCCGTCATCATTGACGTAAGCCGCGAAGTAGTTGATCCCAGATGCACCCACAATGAGGTACTTGCTTCCTGTTTCCAGAGAAGCTGCTTTCTGGGGTCCCTCATCCGCGCTGGCGGTGAAGGTCAGCCCGGCGAAGAGGCTTACGATCATGCACAGCGTGAGGAGAAGCGAGAGTGGTTTTCTTGTTTTCTGCATTCTTTCTTTCCTTTCTGAAAAGTTTTTATGTAAAAATGCGGGCGCAGAGCGGTTTTTCCCTCACCGCCCGCTATTTTACCGTTACCAGCCGAAGGTGTAGAGCCCCGCGGCGGCGCGCTGGACGCGCAGGGCGGCGAGTCCCGTGACGCGCTCGGCGCCGAGGATGGCGCGCTCAAGCTCCGTCATCGCGTCGAGCCCCGCGGCGAGCCGCTTGGCGCGCACGGCGTCGTCGCTGCTGACGGATCCGTCGGCGTTCAGGTCCGCGCGCAGAACGATGCGGACGCGCAGGGCGCCGTTGACCTCCAGCTCGTAGCTCCCGCTGCCGGGCAGCGCGGTCCACGACTCGCCGTCCGCGCTCGTGAGCACGGCGCAGCCGGCGCTGCCGCCGAGGGTGAAGCGGACCGTTCCGGCATAAGAGCCGGAGGTGAGCTGCGTTTCGGCGTTCGCGAAGTTCTCGACCGTCACGGCAAAGCCCGCGGGCGTCTCCGCGCTCTCCCACTTAAGGCGGGGGTAGCTGTCGCCGGAGAAGGTCCAGACGGCGGTCTCGGTCTCCGTCTCCTCGTCGTAGTTCCAGAGAACGTCGGTGTAAGTCCCGGCGAGGAGGGCGTCCTCGGCGCTGAGGTCCATGCCCCAGCCGTTGCGGTAGCCGCTCTCGTCGGCGTCGAAGTCCGTCGGAGTGACGTCCACGAGCTGCATCGAGCTCAGCGCATAGTTATAGCTGCCCTCGCTGCCGAAGCGCTCGCCCCAGCCGACGATCCTGCCCGCCTGCACGTTGTCCTTCCCGCTGCCGCAGAGCGTGGGGTTCAGGGCGAAGCAGTAGGAGATCTCCGGGATGCTGCCGGTGCTGATGGAGTCCACCTTGCCGATGAGACCGCCGACATAGCTGGTGGAGACCGCGGAGCGCGGTTCCACGGTCAGCGCCGCGTCGGTCCAGCAGCGGGTGATGGAGTTATCGCCCGCGCGGGTGCTGCCGGCGACGCCGCCGAGCATCACGTAGCCGGTCCCGGCGGCGTTGATGTCGCCGCGGGTGTAGCAGTCGGAGATCGCAACGCCGCGGCTCAGCGCGCCGACGATCCCGCCGACGGCGGGGTTCAGCGTGCGCGTCGTGGAGGTGCTCATTCTGACGTCGATATCCGCGTTCACGAAGCAGCGCTCGATCGTGACGCCCGATTGGGCGAAGCCGGCGATGCCGCCGACATTCAGCCAGTTGTCGTAGGTGTTGTTGGTGTCCTGATTCGTGAGCTGGATTGACATATCATCCAGACCGAGGTCGCGGACCGTTCCGCTCAGCCACGCGAAGAGCCCGAAGGAGTCGAAGCGGAAGGCGACGGTCGGGACCTTGTCCCAGCTGATCTGAAGATCGTGGATCGTGTGTCCCCCGCCGTCGAAGGTGCCCTTGAAGGGTCCGGCGCTGTAATAGGGAACGCTGTCGAAATAGTAAGTCCCGCCGCTCTCGGCAAAGCAGGGCGGCACCCAGTTATAGCCGGACATATAGATGTCCGCCGTGAGCCTGACCGCCGCGGTCGAAAACGCCGCCGAAGCGTCCTTGCCGGTATAGATCGCATAGCGGTGGAGCCACGCGAGCTCGGAGGCATTGCCGACGAGGTAGGCGCCGTCGTCGTCGCGCTTCGGCTCGGTGTAAGTGCCGTCCCACGCCTTGGCAACGTCGAAGCTCTCGCCGCAGCGGGTGCAGCGGTGGGTCCAAGCCGCGTCCGTCTCGTGGAGCAGCGCGCCCTTTTCATGACCCGGCGCGGGCTCCGTCTCGGTCAGGACGCGCGCGCAGCGGCGGCAGGTGCGGGTGACGCTGCCGTCGGCGGTGCATGTCGCGCGATCGCCGGTGAGGACGTCATCGTGACCCAGCGCGGCAGCGGCGTCGGCGCGCTTCACGTCGCCGCACTCGGAGCAGGTGTAAGTCGTATAGCCCTCCGCCGTGCAGGTCGGCTCGGTCGTCTCGCCTTTGACCCATTCATGGTCGCAGACGATCTTGGCTTTGAT
>CAVCTM010000113.1:0-6658 GCA_963605115.1 Pseudobutyrivibrio sp.
CTTGTTCTTTTGCGCCCTTTTGAAAATGGTGCTTAGGTTACAATGTTTCAACCTTATCTATCTCCTTTTCCGAAAGTAATTGTCTCCTATCGAATTACGTGCTAACTGCACGTTGTTTCTGCTCTAAACATAACGTACAATTTGCGCGTAGTCAAGTCTTTTTTTGGAGGATCGCTATGTTTTGCAAAAGATTGCGTGAGGTCAGGATGGCCAGACACTTCACCCAGCAGCGGCTCGCAGACTCTGTCGGTCTTGCGCTTCGCAGCTACCAGTGCTATGAACAAGGGACAAGAGAACCGCCGCTTGATATGCTTGTAAAGCTCGCAGACGTCCTCGAAGTTCCTACCGATTATCTGCTGTGCCGGGATCTGACGCTCTTAAAAACCTTTGATGGACTCCGGTGATGGTCTCCAGAGCGTCCCAGATCTCAAAATTCCCGCTCCTGTCCCCGGTCTCAATGTTCTGATAGTAGCGGAGGCTGATCCCCAGCTCGTCCGCCATAGCCTGCTGCGTGAGGCCCATCGCCCGCCGCGCGGCTTTCAGTCTGTTCCGCATCTTGCGTCATTCCCTAACAAACCTCGGCTGGATGCCGGCGGCGTCGAAGACCGGCGCTGCCGTCTCCAGCCAGTTTGCTTTACAGGCGGGATATTCCGGGCAGCCGGAACAGATCGCGCCGAAGTCCACCGGCTCATCGCGGCACGCACTCTCATGCGCCGCCACAAAATGCCGCGCCGCGCACACCAGCGCGGAGTTGGCATAAACCGTTCGGGCCTGCGGGTCTCTCCGCTGCTCCGAGACAAATAGGTCGCTTATGGAGCAGCTAAGAACTTTCGCCAAACGCGGGAGATCGCGTGCGATCGGAAGGGCAGCCTCCACCTCCCACGCCGCCACAGCGCTGCGCGCAGTGCCGAGGCTGTCCGCAAGCTGCTGCTGCGTCAACCCAGAGATTTTGCGCAGCTCTTTGATTCGCATGATTTTGTTTCCGTCGTTCTTCATGTCTCTTTCTCCTTATCATTGCTATGGTGCCATTTAATGGCACTATTCGTTGTCCCGATTATAGTGTACTATTATGGCACTGTCAAGAGCTTTTTTTAGGAGGATTGCAATGTTTTGCGACAGACTCAACTCGCTCAGGAAAGAACGCGGCTACACCGCTCAGAAAATGGCGGATGAGCTTCAGACCGGAATTCGGAATTACCGGAAGTACGAAAGCGGCGACGCAAAACCGACACTTGAAGGTCTCGTGCAGATTGCGGACATCCTCGACGTGTCTACTGACTATCTTCTTTGCCGGGATGATTTTCTCGCAAAACACGCTGATTGACGCCGAGGCGGTCCTCCAGCGCATCCCACAAGGGAATGCTTCCGAGCGTTTCGCCGCTCTCGATTTTCTTGTAATGCCGGAGACCAACGCCCAGCTTGTCCGCCATAGCCTGCTGCGTAAGACCCATCGCCCTGCGCGCGGCTTTCAGTCTGTTCCGCATCTCGCGTCATTCCCTATCCGCCTCCCGCTGGAGCTGCTCGATCAGCTCCACGGGCAGGCGGATTGTTTTTTGCTCCCGCTGCTTTGGCGGCATCACGGCTCGCCCTCCTTTTCCGAGAACTTGAGCTGGAGCGCGGCTTTTACCACGCCGTCCATCCGTCTTGTGATCGCGAGCCAGTCGCGGCGCTCGTCGGCGGTGATCTTCCCGTCCGCGGCGACGCGGATCAGGTCGCCCTGAAGCTCCGCAAACTCGCCGATCGCGAGCAGGAGCTGCAGGGCGGCTTGCGGCAGCGGCAGCGTGCCGGCCTCCGGCAGGAGCCGGGCAGCCATGCGGCTGCGCTGGAGCAGGTGCCAGTAGCCGAGGGCGTGGTGGCCGCTCACCTCCACCATCGCGATCACGATCTCGTCCGGCGGCAGGCTCCGCCCGGACTCATAGTTCCGGACGCTCTCCACGCAGCAGCCGATCGCCTCCGCCCAGCGCTCCTGCGTCATTCCGGCAGCAACCCTGCCGATGCGGTAAATGTTTCGGGACTCATTGTCCTTGGTCTCTCTCCTCTCTGTCTGCTATGCTGGTATCAGCCTCATAGAGCTACTCAGTTGCTTTTGCTAACTGTGAATTTCGACGGTAAAAAAATATCACCGATCTCGCATTCCAGAGCAGCGGCAATCGCCTGCGCAACATTCGCGGGAACCGGTCTGAGACCATTTTCATACATCGAATAGGTCGAAACGGCGACGCCCGAATGACTTGCCACATCGTTTTGCGTCAGTCCCCTGGCTTTTCGGATTCTTTCTAACGAAGTCATAGAATTCCTCCTTCCTTGTGCTGATTATAGTTTCACATTTAGCAAATGTCAAGAATTATTTTCACATATCGAGAAATTTTGTTTTCATTTTGCAAAATTTGTGATAGCTTATTTTCATAAAATGTGAAATGTGGTGACATTATGGACTTACCTGCCAGAATTAAACAGCTCAGAGAAGAACGCGGACTGACCCAGATTGAGCTCGCGAAAATTCTCAAAATAAGCAACACGACTTTATCGCAGTACGAAACAGGTGCCCGCGTCCCCAGCGATGACATCAAAACCGCTCTCGCAGATTATTTTGGCGTCTCTCTCGACTTTCTTTTTGGGAGAGCAAATTATAACCAGCCGGACGTAGAAAATATATACCTTTCCAGCGTCCTTAAAGACCGACGCATTGAGCTCGGACTAACCTTAAAAGATGTCGCCGATTATGTCGGCGTTTCCGAGGCGACCGTTTCTCGTTGGGAGTCTGGGAGTATTTCGGACATAAAACGGAGCCGAATCAACAAGCTCGCCGAGGTCCTTCAAATCTCCCCCCTTTCGTTGATTGGCATTTCCCCTTCTGATTCCCTGTCCTCGTCCAGAGGCGTCAAAATCCCCGTCCTTGGCAACGTTGCTGCGGGGCTTCCCATAGAGGCCGTGGAGAATATCGTGGACTATGAAGAGATCGATCAGGCAATGGCAGCGTCGGGCGAGCACTTCGGTCTGCGTCTGAAGGGCGACAGCATGGAGCCTCGCATGAAGGACGGCGACGTGGTCATCGTCCGGAAGCAGGAGGACGTGAAGAGCGGCGACATCGCCGTGGTGCTGGTCAACGGCGACAGCGCCACAGTCAAGCGCATAAAAAAAGGGCCGTCCGGGATCACGCTGATCCCAAACAACCCTGTTTATGACCCGATGTTCTACAGCTCCGATGATATCGAACAGCTCCCCGTGAGGATCCTCGGAAAAGTAGTCGAACTGCGCGGGAAGCTATAATTTTAGCTAAGCACTTAGCTAAACGCCCCGACGTGTTCAATTTTCACCGGCATCTTTCCGTGTGTTCGATCCGGACACGCGGGACCGCGCCAAGCATCAGTTCCGACTCATGCCCGGCGTCAGCAGCTCGCGCAGCGCGTCCTGAAGCACCTGCGAAAAATTGACGCCGCGCTCCTGCGCCGCTGCGTTCATCCATGCTGGCAGCGTCACGGTGCGGCTCACGGACCGGTTCACATTCGCCATGCGGACCGAAGGCATATACACGTCCACCAGCACCGCGCGCTCGTTGCGCTCCAGTGGGACCTCTGCGAGCGCGGAGGGCGCCGGGATGGGCTCTCCGTCCTCCTCCAGCCCGAAAAGCGCGCAGCCGAGAAGCTCGCGCGCGGAGAGCAGCGCATCGTCATCGTCCTTCCCGCTGGTAGCGACGTCCAGATCCGGAAACACGACCGCGATCTCCTGCCCCGGCTCGTAGGTAAACACCGCCGGGTAAAAATAACGTTCCTGCTGCTTCATATTTGCACCTCCTGAAAAGCTGTAAGGGGGCAGGACTCAGCGAAAGCGGAGTTCCCGACTGTCTCTCGATGCTGTCGAGCGTTTTTCGAGGTATGTCCTTATCCGGATGCTTCACCGTCACGCGCCCCGGCCGCGCCGGGTGCTTGAATTGGTGATGACTTCCGACGACGTTAACCTCGTACCACCCCGCGGCCAGCAGCGCCGCGATCACCTCGCGGGAAGAGTAGCTCTTCATCAGCTTTCCCCCTTACGCGTTTTATGATAACACATATAATTATATTTGTCAATTAAAATGTGTTCGATCCGGACACGCGGGGATATTGACAAAACCGGGAAAGGGCGTAGAATAGATGCAGGCGGAAGCGATCCGCCCATGATCTGTTTAACAGACCCCTGGTGGTAGGCATCCCGGCAATACGGGACAAGCTGAGTCCTTGGGTCTTATTTTTTGGAGGAATACGAAGATGAGCCTTAGAAGTGCCGATGAGCTGATCCTCGCTCTGGGCAAGGATCTTTCCGATGAGGACCTCGCACTCGCTCTCATAAAAGGAGAAATCGCCGGTGAGATCGCCCTGCGCCGCGTCGAGCTCGGCATGAGCCAAGACGAGTTTGCAAAGCACATGGGCGTAACGCCGGAGCTTGTTTCCCGCTGGGAGAACGGCGAGGTCGATTTTACGCTGTCCGCGTTGGTCTCCATTGCCTCCCGGCTCGGCATTGAGATGCAGCCTGTCTTCAAACCGCGCCCCGTGCCAGATTCCGGCTGCTAAATGATTTTGCGTGTTCGATCCGAACACGCAAAACTTCATCCTATCATCTGCTCGCGATATGCAGCTCACTCTTCAGCGCCGCCTGCAAAACCGCGCTGAAGTTCACGCCGGCGCGTTCCGCCTCGTAGTTGAGCCATGAGGGGATCGTGCAGTTCTTCTTCACGGTGCACATATCGTTCTTCCTGCGATACTCCGCGAAGTCCACGTCGACCAGCGTGACAAGCGCATCCGCGGTCGCTGTGGCCTGCACGCCGGCAAGGTCGGACGGCTCCGGCAGCGTCTCGCCGTCGTCCTCCATGTCAATCCCCATCAGCCCAATCGCGTCCCGCGCCATCTCGATCGCGTCCGGAATGTCCCTGCCCTGCGTATTGATATCGAAGTCCGGGATAAACACCACAATAAATTCTTTCCCCTGCGTCATAACGATAGGATATGCTTTTTTCATTCTGAACACCTCCTCGTCCTTATTGTTATACGCCTTTTGTGCGCATTTATCAAGCGCTTTTATGCACATTTTTACCGCTCATAAGATAGACAGAAGGAGCAACGCCAAATGAAAACCCCGACGCCCAAAAAGACCGCGAGCGGCTACCGCATCCAGCTCCGCTTAAACGGCACCAGCATCCCCGTAACGGCGCCGA
Organism: Pseudobutyrivibrio sp.; assembly: GCA_963605115.1. GTDB lineage: Bacteria > Bacillota > Clostridia > Oscillospirales > Oscillospiraceae > SVKR01. Next base: position 5,192 of record CAVCTM010000113.1, read on the forward strand.
CCGCGAAGGAGTGCATCCGCCAAGCCGAGCTGATCAAAGCCGAGCACCGCGCGGAAAAGCGCCTCGTGAGCAAAAATAACATCACCCTCCGCCAAGCCATCGACAACTACATAGCCGCCCGCGACGGCGTCCTCTCCCCCGCCACCATCCGGGGATACCGCAACATCGGGAAAAACCGGTTTACGAAATATTCCGACGAGAGGATTGCCAAGGTAGACTGGCAGACCGCCGTAAACGAGGAGGCGAAAATCATCAACGCAAAGACTCTGAAAAACGCATGGGGGTTTGTCTCAACGGTCATTCAGTCCTGCGGTGTCAACCCCGGAAAGATTACGCTTCCGCAGGTCGTCCCAAACGAGCATCCTTGGCTCACGCCGGAGCAGATACCAACATTTCTGGAAGCGATAAAAGGAAAAGATGCCGAAATTCCTGCGCTCCTCGCGCTCCACGGTCTCCGCTGCTCCTTCGCATCTCTCTGCTACCACGCCGGTCTGACCGAGCGCGAAACAATGAAGCTCGGAAGCTGGTCAGACCCCGGCGTTATGCGGAAAATCTACACACACATATCAGAAGCAGACAGCAAAAAAGCAAACGAAAAGCTCAAGGATTTCTTCAATTCATTATAATTCAAAAATTTTTGCTCAAGGTTTTGCTTATTCGCAAAAAATCATTAGTGTTTTCAACGGGTTTACACTATGGGATAACTGTTCAAGCCCCTTCTCCCGCACCACGAAAAGAGCTCCTTGGTCCTGCGGACAAAGGAGCTCTTTTCGAGTTAAGTGGTGCCTTGCGGGCGATGCGAAGCACACTTTACTTCACTTCGCGCAAAGCGCGGAACTTCACGGCGGCACCAGCCGCTCACTTCACTTGGGCGCAGCCCAAACTTCACAACAGAACGCTTTCCCCCTCCCCGCAAAGAGCCGCAGCTCTTCGCGGGAAATTTTTTCACTTGCCTTTTCCGAAATTTTAGCATATAATATTTGTAAGAAAATCCGAAACTCAGAAAGGAGAGCATGCGCATGCTTGCTGAGATCCGAGGTCGCTCCCAGATCACGATCCCGGCGGATATCGTCAAAAAGATGGGAATCACCGAGGGCGACAAGTTCGACATTGTGGAGCGCGACGGAGGGATCTTTCTCTGCCCCGTGGTCATCTACCCCAAAGAAAAGCTCACGCGGCTCGCAAAACTCGTGAAGGACGCAAAGCGCGAAACCGCAGACCAGACCGCGTTTGACAGTGTGGAGGACCTGTTTTCCGACATGGGGATCGACCTCGAAGATGTATAAGCTGAAATACTGCCGAAATCAAAGCTTCCTTATCTAAAAAAAGAGACCGCCCGCGGGCGGTCTCTTCAGCCTGTCAAAGAACTCTGCGGGCTGCGATTTTAAAGGCTCCCCTGTGTAAGGGGAGCTGGCATGCTATCATCTGAAGTGCAACCCCCGAAAAAAGAGAGACAATACGCCTTCC
>CAVCTM010000114.1:0-6638 GCA_963605115.1 Pseudobutyrivibrio sp.
AGTAAAACCGAGCAAGCCCCGACTTTAGGGGGAATCCAAGGGGGTCGTAAGACCCTCTTGGTCGTTCAGGAAAGGGATCGTTAAGGGAAAACCCATTCGAAAGGGTTTTCCCTTAACCGCGCCTTTGCTTACTTTCCCCGCGAGGGGCAAAGTAAGTCGCGTCCCGCGGACGCGAAACACATTCAATTTGCGCCCGCAGGCGCATTCAACTTTTGCCCCCGCGCCCCGCAGGGCGAACAAAACTTCACCCCGCTTCGCGCACCATTATGATCCGCGTCGTCCCGGCGTCGCGGGCGCGGCGGAAGCCGAGACGCTCGTAGAGCATCCGCGCGCGGGTGTTGGCGCGGAAGACGTAGAGAAAGGCGGGGAGCTGCGCGCGGCGGCAGGCATCCATGATCAGCGCCGGACCGATGCCGCGGCTGCGGAAGGCGGGGAGCAGATAGAGATCGTCGAGCTCCAGCCAGCCGTCTTCGATGTGCGCACGGAACACGCCGGCGCGCTCGCCGAAAAGCAGCACCCAGCGGTATTCGCCGATGTGCTGCGCCGTGTTGCGCCGCATCCATTGCTCCACCTTGGCACGATCGAGAACGGAAAAATCCTCATATTGCTCCACATGCGCCCACGCAAGGGCGAAAATCTCCTCTGCATCCCCCACGGCGGCGGGGCGGAGCGTCAGCCCCTCCATCATCGCACCCCCTCGATATGCGTGAGGCGCACCTCGCCGCTGCGCAGCGCGACGGTACCCTCCGCGGTGCGGACGAGCAGCGCGCCGTCGTCGCCGATGCCGGTGACGGTGCCGCTTTGCTCCGCGCCGCCGCGCGGGAAGGTCACGCGCCTGCCCGTTAAGATCGAGCGGCGGCGGTAAGCGTCCAGATGGGAAAAATCCCCCCGCCACGCGAGCAGTGCCTTGGCGATCGCGGCGGCGAGCGGCGCGCGCACATCGCCGCAGCCGAGCGCGCCGGCGGTGTCCCGCAGCTCCGGCGGCACGGCGGCGGGCTGCAAATTGATCCCCACGCCGACGATGACCTCCCCGCCGACCGCCTCCGTCAGGATGCCGCCGACCTTTTTTTCGCGGTAAAACAGATCGTTGACCCACTTGACGCCGCAGGAGACGCCGGTCAGCGCCTCGATCGCGTCCGCGGCGCAGACGGCGGCGTAAGTCGTCAGCGCGGCGGGGTCGAAGCCCGTGCGCGGAAAGGCGAGGCTCATATAAAGCCCGCTGCCCGGCGGGGAGAAAAAGCTCCGCCCGCAGCGGCCGCGTCCCGCCGTCTGACCGTCGGCGAGCACGAGACAGCGCGTCTCGCCCGCTCCGATGCGGCGGCGGCACTCCTCGCTCGTGGAGTCCAGCGTCTCAAAGCCGTAAACCGGCGCCGCCGCGCCGAGCAGCGCGCGGACAGCCTGCGCGGTCGGCGTCACCGCGCCCCGTCCTTCCAGTGCTTCAGCTCCGGCACGATCGCCTCCATGTGCGCCCGCACCTGCTCCGCGGGCCAGCTCTCGCTTGCCATATGCGCCACGCAGAAGTCGATGAGCTCCTCCTTACTGCGGTACTTGAACGTCCCGTCGGCATAGCACCATTTGCAGTAGTCCTCGTTGAAGGACCCGTCGGGCTCCCGGCTGGTCACGGCGTCCTCCAGCGGCATGCCGCAGCACTGGCAGATGAGCTGCCGCGGCGCGCCGAGCAGCGTGTTGATCGAGACATCGAAGAGCGCCGAGAGGCGCTTCAGCGTTTCCGGTCCCGGCGTCGTCTCCCCGGTCTCCCAGCGCGAGACCGCCTGCCGCGTCACAAAAACCTGCTCCGCAAGCTCGTCCTGCGATAAGCCCTTCGCGGTCCGCAGCTCGCGCAGAATTTCTTTTGTTTCCATAGATCTGCACCTCCTTTTTCTATGGCGTCAGTATAGCATACATGCAGCGTCCGCGCAAGCAACCGTCGGTTGCCTGAGCGGGGAAATAAAAATGATCCCGCCCAAAGGTCTTTGGGCGGGATCGCTTGCTTATTTTTCCTGTTCCGGTTCCAGACTCCGCTGCTTGGCGAGCAGTCCGGCGTAGCGGCGCTTGGCGGAGCGCTCGGCCTCGGCGAAGAGCTCCTCGGCGCGTTCGGGGTATTTGATCGTGAGCGCGTTGTAGCGTACCTCGCCCATCAGGAAGCTGCGGTAATCGCCCTGCGGCTCCGGAGAGTCGATCGTGAGGGGATTCTTGCCCTCGGCGATGAGCGCAGGGTTATAGCGCAGGAGGTTCCAGTAGCCGGCGCGGACGGCGTGCGCCATCTCCTCCATCGCGTGGTTCATGCCCGCCTTGATGCCGTGGTTGATGCAGGGCGCGTAAGCGATGATGAGGGAGGGACCCTCATACGCCTCCGCCTCGCGGATGGCGCGGAGCGTCTGCTGCATATCCGCGCCCATCGCGATCTGGGCGACGTAGATATAGCCGTAAGCCATTGCGATCTGGGCGAGGTCCTTTTTCTTGACGCTCTTGCCCGCGGAGGCGAATGCCGCGACCGCGCCGAGCGGCGTGGACTTGGAGCTCTGACCGCCGGTGTTGGAGTAGACCTCCGTGTCGAAGACGAAAACGTTGACGTTCTTGCCGCTCGCGAGCACGTGGTCAACGCCGCCGTAGCCGATGTCGTAAGCCCAGCCGTCGCCGCCGAAGATCCAGACGGAGGGGCGGGTCAGCATGTCGCGGTTGGAGCAGACGAAAAGCGCGTCGGGGTTCTCGTCCCGGATCGTCTCGCAGGCGCGGAGCAGCAGCGCGCCGTTCGTGCGCGCGCCCTCAACGTCCTCCATCGTGTCGAGCCACGCGCGCGCCGTCTCGCCCAGAACGGGCTCAAGGCGCTCCACGGCGGAGCGGACCTCGTTTCGCCGCGCGTCGACGGCGATGCGCATGCCGAGACCGAACTCGGCGTTATCCTCAAAGAGCGAGTTTGCCCAGGCGGGACCCTTGCCCTCGCGGTTCACGGTGTAGGGCGAGCTCGGCGCCGAGCAGCCCCAGATGCTGGTGCAGCCCGTGGCGTTCGCGATGAACATGCGCTCGCCGAAAAGCTGGGTGATGAGCTTGGCATACGGCGACTCGCCGCAGCCGGGGCAGGCGCCGGAGAACTCCAGCAGCGGCTGGCGGAACTGGCTGCCCTTGACGGTGTTCGGTCCGAAGGGGAGGGGCTTTTCGCTGACCGTGTTGAAGAGATGGTCGAACTTGCCCTGCGCGGCGCGCACATAGTCGTCGCGGCTTTGCTCCATGCGGATCGCCTTCTCCTTCGCGGGGCAGACCTCGGCGCAGCTGCCGCAGCCGGTGCAGTCGAGCGCGGAGACGGCGATGGTGAAGCGCAGCGTCTTCGTCCTGTCGCCGAGCATCGGCAGCACGCCGTCCACGCCCTCGCCCTCCGCCTCCGTCAGCGCGAAGGGGCGGATGACGGCGTGGGGGCAGACATAGGAGCACTGGTTGCACTGGATGCAGTTTTCCGGGATCCAGCGCGGCAGGTCCGCGGCGATGCCGCGCTTTTCAAACGCCGCCGTGCCGGAGGGGACGACGCCCGTCGCCGTGGAGAGAAAGTCCGAAACGGGCACGGAGTCGCCCGTGAGCGTGTTCGTCGGGACGAGGATCTTGTTCAGATACTCCGTCGTGAGTTCATCGCGCCCGACGAGCTTTTTGAGCGGCGCGTCGTCCGGGGCGCTTTTCCACGCCTCCGGCACCGCGACGGCGTGGACCCCGGTGAGACCCGCGTCGATGGCGGCGCAGTTCATCTCGACGATGTTCTGCCCCTTGGCGCTGTAAGTCTTGACGACGGCATCCTTCATATAGGCGACCGCCTCGTCGATGGGGATGATGTCCGCAAGCTTGAAAAACGCCGCCTGAAGCACGGAGTTCGTGCGCCGTGCGCCGAGACCGATCGCCTTCGCGAACTTCACGGCGTCGCAGGTGTAAAACTTCACATCGTTTTCCGCAATATAGCGCTTGACGCGGGCGGGCAGCTTGGTCTCAAGCTCCTCGTCCGTCCACGGGCAGTTGAGCAGGAAATAGCCGCCGGGCTTCACGTCCTGCACCATCTCGAAGCGCTGGAGATACGCCGGGTTGTGGCAGGCAACAAAGTCCGCCTGCTTGACGTAATAAGCCGAGCGGATCGGCTCGTCGCCGAAGCGGAGGTGGGAGATGGTCGTGCCGCCGGATTTTTTGGAGTCGTACTGGAAGTAAGCCTGCACCTTTTTGTCGGTGTGGTCGCCGATGATCTTGACGGAGTTCTTGTTCGCGCCGACAGTGCCGTCCGCGCCGAGACCCCAGAATTTGCACGCCTTCGTGCCCGCGGGGGCGACGTCGGGGTTCTCCGTCATCGGGAGGGAGAGGTCGGTCACGTCGTCCGTGATGGAGAGTGTGAACTCGATCTTCGGGGTCTCGGAGAAGAGATTTTCAAACGCGGCGAGCAGGTCGCCGGGCTGGGTGTCCTTGCTGCCGAGACCGTAGCGGCCGTGGCAGACCATGCAGCGGACAAACTCCGTGCCGCGCAGGGAGGCGGCAAAGTCGATGTAAAGCGGCTCGCCGAGTCCGCCGGGCTCCTTCGTGCGGTCGAGCACGGCGAAGCGCTTCGCGGTCTTGGGCAGCACGCGCAGCAGGTGCTTCGCGGAAAACGGGCGGTAAAGGTGGACCTCCACGACGCCGACGCGGTGTCCGCGCGCGTTCAGATAGTCCACGACCTCCTCCGCCGCCTCGCAGACGGAGCCCATCGCGACGAGGATATGCTCCGCGTCCGGCGCGCCGTAATAGTTGAAGGGCTTGTAGTTCGTGCCGATCTCGGCGTTGACGCGGTCCATATACTGCTCCACGAGGTCCGGCGTCTCCAGATAAACGCCGTTGCACGCCTCGCGGTGCTGGAAGAAGGTCTCCGGCTGCTCCGCCGAGCCCATCAGGTGGGGGTGGTTGGGGTTCAGCGCACGGGCGCGGAAGGCGCGCACGGCGGCGAGGTCGGTCATGCCGAGCAGCGTGTCATAGTCCCAGACGCCGATCTTCTGATACTCGTGGCTCGTGCGGAAGCCGTCGAAGAAGTGGAGCATCGGGAGACGTCCGGCGATGGTGGCAAGGTGGGCGACGGCGGCGAGGTCCATGACCTGCTGCACGCTGTTGGACGCCAGGATCGCGAAACCCGTCTGGCGCACGCCCATCACGTCGCTGTGGTCGCCGAAGATGCTGAGCGCGTGGGTCGCGAGGGCGCGGGCGGCGACGTGGAACACCGCGGGCGTCTGCTCCGCCGCGAGCTTATACATGTTCGGGATCATCAGCAGCAGACCCTGCGATGCCGTGAACGTGCTGGTGTATGCGCCGGCGGAAACGGAGCCGTGGACCGCGCCGGCGGCGCCGCCCTCGGACTGCATCTCCACGATGGAAACGCGCTCGCCGAAGATGTTTCTTCTGCCCTGCGCGCCCCATTCGTCCATGCTCTCCGCCATCGGGGAGGACGGGGTGATCGGATAGATGACCGCCGCCTCGGAAAAGGCATAGGCAACATGGGCGGCGGCAGTGTTGCCGTCCATCGTCTTGCGTGTTCGGTTGTCCAGCTTGTTCGTGCTCATAAGCGTGAGCTCCTCCTTCGCTTTTCCAAAACTAAAAAACGGGGCTTTTTCTTTGTATATTTTGATGGTAGCACAAATTATGAAAAAAACAACAAAAATTTACCCAAAAACAAAGAATTATGCACAAATCACAAGCCAAACATTCCAAACGTAGGTACCAATTTTTGTGAAAATAAGCGAAAAAAAGCGCGCCCGGAAATGGGCGCGCTTTTGTTGGAAGCTGTCAGTTTTGGTGAAATTATTCCTCCGGCATCGCCTTGACGAGCTCGGTGATGAGGGCGGCGAGGGTCTTCAGCTCGATGCCGGTGGTGTTGACGCAGAGGTCATAGTTCTGGCGGTCGCCCCAGTCCTGACCGGTGTAGAAGCGGTAATACTGGGCGCGGGACTTGTCGACGGCGCGAATCTTTTTGATGAGCGCCTTGTCGCTGAGGTCTTCGTCCTCGCCGCCCTTGGCGCGGCAGCGGGCGAGCTTGGTCTCCATGTCGGAGTAGACAAAAATGCGCAGCGGGTGATGGTCGGCGAGGATATGGTCCGCGCAGCGCCCCACGATCACGCAGTCGGACTTCTCCGCCATTTCGCGCAGGATGTCCGTCTGCGCGGCGTAAATGCTGCGGTTGACGGAATAGAGCGCGTCGCCGGGCATGGCGACCATCGTGGACGCCACGGTGATGGGGTAATAGGCGACGATGCGCTTTTCGACGACCTGATTGACGTAGCTCTCGGCGAGATCGCTGCGTTTGGCGATGGCGGTGATGATCTCCCCGTCGTAGTAGGCGATGCCGAGGTCCTCGGCAAGACGCTTGCCGAGCTCGCGCCCGCCGGAGCCGAACTCACGGCCGATGGTAATGATCTTGTTCATAGAATAAACCCCTCCTTTTTCAGTAGGACCCCCGCCGGAGCGGGACGTTTTCTTCCGAGTCCAGAATACCACAAATCGGCGGAAAAAGAAAATGTTTTTTTGCAAAAAAAATTAAGTTTTTGAGACTGTCAAAGAACTCCTGCGAGCGGCGATTTTAAAGGCTCCCCTGTGTAAGGGGAGCTGGCGCGCGAAGCGCGACTGAGGGGTTGTTACCGAGCTTGCGCAAA
>CAVCTM010000115.1:0-6505 GCA_963605115.1 Pseudobutyrivibrio sp.
GATGTTCTATGCGCTGCCAAAAGAGCTTGTGGCAAAGCGTTCGGCATATCTGGAATTACCGAGAAACATTCAGCGTGTATTGAGCAGTGAACAGTATTGCCAGATGCTGCAAAGCGACAGTTTTCCGGAGCTTGTATGGGACTGCTATCCTCGGATGAAAAAAAGACTCCCGGCACTGCATCAGCAATGCCGGGAGTTTTTCACCTTGTTGAAAAAGCCTCGCAGAGTTCGCCGGCGCACCGGCGAATAAAGTTGAATTATTTTTCGGCGGGGCGTGTACCTGCCGAAAAATACTTTGCGCGGAGGGAACGTGCGCGCGTTAAGCGCGTGCGCTGAGCGGAGCGAAGCTTTTTCAATTGAGAGCCCAGCGAAGCGGGTCTCAATTGAGTATTTCTCCGCTCGTGGAGACTGTTACGACCTGCCACGGGATCATTTTTCCGCTGCTGCGCAGCGCCGTCTTCACTGCGTTTTCCAGCCCGCCGCAGCAGGGGACCTCCATGCGGACGACGGTGATGCTCCGGATGTCGTTGTTCCGGAGGATCTCCGTGAGCTTTTCGCTGTAATCCACGCCGTCGAGCTTCGGGCAGCCGACGAGCGTGATGCGCCCCTTGATGAATTTTTCGTGGAAAGCGGCGTAAGCGTAAGCTGTGCAGTCGGCGGCGACGAGCAGCTTCGCGCCGTCGAAATACGGGGCATTTACCGGCACGAGCCTGATCTGTACGGGCCACTGGGAAAGGCGGCTCACGATCTCCGTGCGCGGCGTCTCCGCGCTCTCGCAGACCGCGCGCTCAATGCGCTTCGACTGCGTTCCCGGACAGCCGCAGGGCAGCGCCGCTTCCTGCATCTTCTTCTGCTTATTCGCGAGCACCGCCTTTTCGTCATAAGCCGCCGCCTCGCGCTCCACAAAGGAGATCGCCCCGGTGGGGCAGGCGGGCAGACAGTCGCCCAGACCGTCGCAGTAATCGTCGCGCATCAGCTGCGCCTTCCCGCCCGCCATGGCGATCGCGCCCTCGTGACACGCCGCGGCGCACTCTCCGCAGCCGCTGCACTTTTCCCGGTCTATTTCAATGATCCTTCTTTTCATATCCGGACCTCCTTAAAGTGTTCTTTGCTGCAATTATAACACAGCCCGGCGGAAATTCCAGTTGAAAATTCCGCCAAAAAAGCGAAAAAGGGTCTTGAAAACGGCGGACGGGCGCGGTAGAATGGGGCTCAGTTAAATGAAACTAACCGGCTCATGCCCAAGAGTTAGAGAAAACTAACCGAGTCAGGAGCAAACAGGAGGGAGCCTATGTCGAAAAAAGCAACGGAGTTTCAGCGGAAGGCGATGAGCCGCATGTATCGCGGAACGTCCATCTTCAAGCCGCTGAACACCGGCTGGGTGGACGAACACGTCGCCTGCGTGCGCGAATGGGTGGCGAACATCTTTTTTTACCGCAAAAACGGCACGACGATCATGATCGACGCCGGGTATAACTACGACCGGCTGGCGGAGAAGATGGGCTGGCTCGGCATCGAGCCGGACAGCATCCGCGACATCCTCATCACGCATCAGGACACCGACCACGTCGGCGCGGTGGAGGCGGACAGCGACGGACTTTTCCGCGCCGCGCGGCTTTATATCGGCGAGGAGGAGAACCGCTATCTGACCGGCGAGGTGCGCCGGCGGGTGTGCTATCACATGTACAAGCTGCCGCCGGTGACAATCCCGAACGAAAAGACCCTGCTCCGGGACGGCGAGGTGCTCGATATCGGCGGCGTGAAGGTCGAATGCTTCCTCGTGCCGGGTCACACCTGGGGGCACATGGTCTATCTCGTCGACGAGCGCTGTCTCTTCACCGGCGACACGATCTGGCTCGGCGTGGACGGGGGCTACAGCTTTATCTCCGGGCTCGCGGAGGATAACCGCCTTGCCGTGCGCTCGCTCGCGGCGCTGGAGGAGCGGCTGCGCAGCCGCGGACTGCGCCCGATGTTCCTGACGGGACACACGGGCTGGACGGACGATTTCGAGTTCGCCTTCGCCCACCGCGACCGGCTCTGCTCGCCCTTCAAAAAGCGCGGCTTTGACCCCGCCGCGCCCTACGATGCCTATGACGAGAGCGGCGACACCGCCGAGGGCGCGCGCTCCGGCTTTCTGAAGGGAGTGGGGAGAAGATGAAAGACCGGGAAGTTCCCATCGACCGGGCGCGCCATGTGCTCTATTCCAAGCCCTGCAAAAAGCTCATCCGCGCCGCCATCGCGCGCCATTACCCGGAGGGAGAGCGCGAGGCGGTCTGGGAGCGTGTGCAGCGGCAGTACGCCGGCTATCTCGCCGGCTGGGACGCCGGTCTCGGCGGAAAACGCAACTTCCATAACGGCGCGGGCGGCAATTATGACTGCATCGCGCTGATGTCGTATTACACCGTCTGCCGCGGCGTCACGGATCTCGCGGAGATCGAGGCGATGGAGGGCGGGCTTTTCCTGCCCGCGTTCCGGAAGCTGCGCTTCGTGGACTGCAACAAGCCGCTTTTCAAAAAGCTGATGTACCGCGCGTTCCGGAACGCAAAGCGCCAGTGCGACAAGTGGGGCGACTATGAGATGCACCTTGCGCCCTATGACCCGGAGAAGCCCATTTACTACGAGTTCACGCGCTGCCCTGCGGCGGAGTTTGCGAAGGCGCATGGGCTCACGGAGGTGATGCCGGCGCTCTGCAACCCGGATTTCGAGGGCATGGAGCTCATCGGCGCGCGCCTCGTGCGCAAAACGACCTGCGCGAACGGCTGCCGCTGCGACTACACGATCTGCGGCGACCGGGACCCGTACTTAAAGGACCACCCGGAGATCCGCGACGAGGCGGGTTATCGCCGGAATCTTTGAACCCGGAAAGGAAAAAACGATGAACGAAAAAGCAACAAAACCCCGCTCCGCGGCATCGTGGCTCGCGGAGCTCTCCGCCGGGCGGCGGGGCGAATATGCCCTCAGCGTGCTGACCGCGCTGCTCGGCGTCGCCTGCTCGCTTCTGCCTTACATTATCATGGCGCGGCTCATCGCGGCGCTCGTCGGCGGAACGGCGCAGCTCGGCTGGTGCCTGCGCCTTTGCCTCTGGATGGGGCTCTGCTGGCTGCTGCGCTACGCGCTCCACAGCATTTCCACGACGATCTCCCACCACGCGACCTTCCATGTCCTGGCGGCGATGCGCTGCCGGCTGCTCGACAAGCTCGCGACGCTGCCGCTCGGAACGGTGCTGGACCGCTCGTCCGGCTCTTATAAAAACATCATCGTCGAGCGCGTCGACTCCATCGAGCCGACGCTCGCCCACCTGCTGCCGGAGATGACGACGAATCTCGTCGGCGCGCTCGCCGTGCTCGTGATGATCTTTGTGCTCGACTGGCGCATGGGGCTCGCGATGCTGATCGTCGTGCCGCTCGGCGGCGGCGCGCTGATGAGCATGTTCCGCGGCTACGGCGAAAATTTCCAGCGCGCCGTCACTGCGACGAAGGCGCTGAACGACACCGCCGTGGAGTATATCGGCGGCATCGAGGTCATCAAGGCGTTCGGGCAGTCCGGCAAGAACTACGCCAAGTTCACAGCCGCGGCGAAGGAGGGCGCGGACTGCTTCATCGACTGGATGCGGAGCAACCTCTTCGGTCAGTCGGCGGGCATGGCGATCTTCCCCTGCACGCTGCTCGGCGTGCTGCCCATCGGCTGCCTGCTCTATATGCGCGGCACGCTCCCGGCGGAGACGTTTCTGACCGTCATCGTGCTGTCCTTCGGCGTCATGCAGCCGCTGCTGACCGCGTTTTCCTACACGGACGATCTTGCGCAGGTGCGCACGATCATGCGCGAGGCGGCGGAGATACTTGAGCAGGAGGACCTGCACCGCCCGGAGACTGCGGCGGCGCTGCCGGCGGACAGCTCCGTCGAGCTGCGCGGCGTGCGCTTTGCTTACCGCGACAAGGAGGTGCTCCACGGCGTCAGCCTGCGCGTGGAGCCCGGCACGGTCGCGGCGCTCGTCGGACCGAGCGGCAGCGGAAAATCCACCATCGCGCGCCTCGTCGCCTCGCTCTGGGACGTGGAGGAGGGCGCGGTGCTGCTCGGCGGCGTCGACGTGCGCGCGCTGCCGCTCGCGGAGTGTACGAAGCGCATCGCTTACGTCTCGCAGGAGAACTATCTGTTTGACCTCTCCGTGATGGAGAATATCCGCCTCGGACGCCGCGGTGCGACGGACGAGGAGGTCATCGCCGCGGCGAAGGCGTGCGGCTGCCACGAATTTATCATGGGGCTGGAGCACGGCTACGACACCGTGTGCGGCTCATCCGGCGGCCACCTCTCCGGCGGCGAGCGGCAGCGTATCTCCATCGCCCGCGCCATGCTGAAGGACGCGCCCATCGTCATTTTAGACGAGGCGACGAGCTACACCGATCCGGAGAGCGAGGCGGTCGTCCAGTCCGCGCTCGCGCGGCTCATTCAGGGGCGGACGCTGCTCGTCATCGCCCACCGGCTCTCCACCATCGCGGATGCAGACCGCATCTTCGTGATCCAAAACGGCACGGTCGCCGCGCAGGGCACACAGGCGGAGCTGCTCCAAAGCAGCCCGCTTTACCGCGAGATGTGGGAGGCGCACATCAGCGTCAAGGACAGCGGAGAGGAGGACTCGCCATGCTGAAGACATTTCATAAATTCTTCGCCTTCTGCGGCGAGAAAAACCGGAAAATGTTTATCACGAGCATCTGGCTCGGCGTGATCAGCGCCGCCTGCTCGGCGCTGCGCATCCCCGCGGCGGCGATCGTCATCCGCGCGCTGCTGCGCGGATGCGTCACGGCGGCGACGCTCTGGGCAAGCCTCGGCGTCATCGTCGTCTCGCTCGCCGTGACCATCTGCATCAACATGCGCGCCACGATGATGCAGACCGTCGCGGGCTACCGCGCCTGCGCGGAAAAGCGCATCGAGATCGCGGAGCACCTGCGCTATCTGCCGATGGGCTGGTTCAACGACAACAGCCTCGGCGAGGTGACGAGCGTCACGACGAACACGATGGAGAACATGGCGAACGTCGCCACCCGCGTCGTGATGGTCACGACGCGCGGCTTCCTCACGGCGGGGGTCATCGCCGCGGTGATGATCGTGTTCGACTGGCGCATGGGATGCATCGCGCTCGCGGGGCTCGCCGCGTTCTTCGCGGTGAACGCCGCAATGCAGCACTGCGAGCAGTCGCTCTCCGAGCGCAAATTCCGCGCCGACGAGCGCCTTGTCGGGAAGGTGCTCGAATATGTGCAGGGCATCGCGGAGGTCAAGAATTTCGACCTCACCGCCGACTCCGGCATCCTTGTCCGCGGCGCGGTCGAGGAATCACGGGCGGCTGCGTTCGGCATGGAGATCCCCTCCGTGCTCTTCGCGCTCGCCCAGTTTATGGTCAACAAGCTCACCGGCGTTGCCGTCTGCGCCGCGGCGCTCTGCTTCTATTTTGGCGGCACGATGACGCTGGAAAACTGCCTGCTGATGCTCATCTGCTCGTTCATCCTCTTCGAGCAGCTCGACGCCGCGGGGAGCTATTCCGCGCTCCTGCGCTCCATCGATATCGGCGTGGAAAAAGCCAACGCCGTGCTGAATGTTCCGCCCATGGACATCGACGGCGAGGACCTCACACCGGAGCGGGAGGACCCCGCGATGGAGAATGTCGACTTCTCCTATGACAGCAAGCCGATCCTGCGCGGCGTGTCGCTCACGATCCCGGAGAAGACGACGGTCGCCGTCGTCGGACCGAGCGGCAGCGGAAAAACGACGCTCTGCAACCTGCTCGCGCGCTTCTGGGACGTGCAGAGCGGGCGCGTGACGCTCGGCGGACGCGACGTGCGCGACTACAGCTTCGACAGCCTGATCCGCAATTTCTCCTTCGTGTTCCAGCGGACCTATCTCTTCTCGGACACGATCGCGAACAACATCCGCTTCGGCAGACCGGAGGCGACGATGGCGGAGGTGGAGGCGGCGGCGAAAAGCGCGCGCTGCTACGACTTTATCAAGGCGCTGCCGGACGGCTTCAACACCGTTATCGGCGAGGGCGGCGCAACGCTCTCCGGCGGCGAGCGCCAGCGTATCTCCATTGCCCGCGCGATGCTGAAGGACGCGCCAATCATCATTCTGGACGAGGCGACGGCGAACGTCGATCCGGAGAACGAAAAGGAGCTGATGGAGGCGGTCGCGGCGCTGACGCGCAGCAAGACGGTCATCATGATCGCCCACCGGCTCAAGACCGTGCGGAGCGCCGACTGCATCTTCGTCATAGACCATGGCGAGATTGTCCAGCGCGGCACCCACGACGAGCTCGTCGCCGCCGACGGCATCTACCGCCGCTTCGTCGTGGAGCGCCGTCAGGCGGCGGGCTGGAAAATAGTCAAATGAGACCCGCTTCGCTGGGCTCTCATTTGAAAAAGATTCACTCCGCTCAGCGCGGCGAAGCCGCACAATTTAAAGGCCTCCCTGTGCAAGGGAGGCTGTCAGCCGAAGGCTGACTGGAGGGTTGTAAGCT
>CAVCTM010000116.1:0-6477 GCA_963605115.1 Pseudobutyrivibrio sp.
CGTAATAATACTTGTGGCTCAGGAAGCAGAACACCGGCTTCACATTGAGCTTTACCTCAAGACATTTTTTCTCCATTTTTCATCCTCCGTTTTTCGTTTTATATATGTATCGTGCAAAATGCCCAGCTTCGCACGGATATCCCCGCGATTTTCTGTCGCTTTTTACGATTCCGATCATAATACGGCTGCCGCCGTCTGTAAACCTGTCAAAAAGAGAACCGAAGCCGCATTTTGCGCCCTTCCGCCGTTTTTCGGAGGCGTGATTTTGCGCACAGGCGTGATTTTCCGACTTTTTTCGCGGAATATCTTGTGCTATCTGTCCAGACGTGCTAAAATACGCCCAGCTTGTTTTGTGTAGATTCACGAGGAAGGGGAGAGTCCCGGTCTCTATGAAAAAGCTGCTTGCCTCATCTCTGATCAAATCCGTTTCCGAGCAGAAGGACGCCATTCGCCGCGGTCTTGCCCTGCTTCTGCTCCCCATGCTGATGTGTCTCGTCCTGTTTCTCGGCGTGCGCCGCGTCGCGGCGGCGCAGATGAGCGACAGGGCGAATCTGACGCTGGAAAATTTCAAAACGCAGTCTTACCTCATGCTGCGCGAGATGCAGCTCGTGCTCGACTCCCTCTCCGAAAACCGGGAATTTATCCGGACCCTCTCCGGCACGGAGACCGGGATCGCGACCTCCGCCGCGCTCGACGAGATGATCGAAGCCGCCGGGCGGAGCTCCTATGTCAACCACATTTTCGTCGCCTGCGAGCGGCAGGACCGTGTTTATTCCGATAACGGCTATTACCGCTTCTCCTCCCTCTCCTCGCTCGTCAATTTTGAATCCGTGCGCGAGGTGGGCTGCGGCGTCGACAGCGACTGGCGTCAGGCGTCGGGGACCGCCTTTTCCCCCTATATCGTCAGCGAGCTCACGGACCGCAGCGGCGCGCCGCTCGCGACCGTCGTCGTGACGCTCCAGCCCACGGAGTTTATGACCATCTTCGGGCGGCTGGACGTGGACGTCTGCTGCATTTTCGACCCGGAGAGCGATTTTTACCTCTCCTCCCTCATCCGCCCGCTGGACAAAACGCCGGTCGACTGGAGCTCCGCGCGCGAGGTGAGCCGCCTCGTCGGGACGGACGTCATCTGCTTTTATTCCCAGAGCGGCGGATACACCTATATGGTCGGCATGTCGCGCGCGCAGTACAGCCAGCCGCTGAACCTGATCCTCGCCGTCTTCGCGCTCTATACCGCGGCGGTGCTCGCCTATCTCGGCTGGTATCTCTACCGCGACGCGCGGCGGCGGCAGAACCAGATCTCCATGCTGATCGACGCCCTGCCGCAGCACTACAAGGACTCCGGCGCGTCCCCCAACGTGATCGGCAGCGTGCGGCAGGCGCTGCTCGATTTCAAGAGCCAGAATCAGGACCTCACCATGCTCACGCGCGGGCGGCGGCTCCATGCGCTCCTCTATGGCCACAGCAGCCCGGAGAGCGAGAAGAATCTGCGCGACGCGGGGCTGCTCCCGCTTTTCCGCCATTACTGCGTCGTGTTCTTCGTGATCCGCGATTACGCCAGCACGGAGCTCTCCACCGCCTCGCCCATCGACGCGCTCAAGATCATCTCCGTCATCCTGAAGTCCTCCCTCTCCGGCTTCTCCGGCGGCGAGCTGGATGCGCAGTGCTGCCTTGACGACAAGGGCGTCATCCTGCTTTTCGGCGACGACAACGAGACGCATTTCGCCGAGCGGACCTATCAGGCATGCTGCGCCTCCCAGCAGATGCTGAGCAGTCAGTACGGCATCCGCTCGCAGGTGCTGGCAAGCCGCATGTTCACGGACATTGCGGAGATGCACAGTGCCTTTCAGGAGACGCAGGACCTCTATTGCTTCGCGCGCACCGTGAACAGCGACGTTCCCTTCCTCTCCAACGAGGAATTGCAGGAAAACAGCGCCGTTTTGCTCGACGGCGGCTTTATCCGGCAGGAGCAGATCCTTGTAAACGCGCTTCTGAGCGAAAAATACGCGATCATCCCCGCGCTGGTCGACTCCATCATCGACGAACAGATCGCGCCGCTCCAGAAAAACTATCCCCTCGCGGAGAGCCGCCTGCTCTCCCTGTCGAGCATTCTGTCCGAAAGCCTGCTGATCGCGGGCAAGACGCGGCAGGGCGCTTTTGACGAACAGGCGGCGCGCTTTCAGCGGGTCTCCTCCCTTTCCGAGCTCAGCGCCCTCACACACGAGATATTCGGCTCCATGCAGGAGCAGCTCCGGTGCTCCACGAAGCCGTCTCGTGAAGGACGCGCAGCTTTATATCGAAGCGCACGCCGGGGACCAGAATCTGAGCGTCAACTCGATCTGCGAGGGCATCGGCGTCAGCCCGCGGCACTTGACGCGGCTTTTCCGCAGTCACTGCGGCACCGGCATCGCCGAGTATATGAACGCCCACCGGATCGCGCGCGCAAAGCAGTTCCTGCGCGAGACCCAGCTCTCCATCACCCAGATCGCCGAGCGCGTCGGCTACAACAACACCGACACGCTGACCAGAAATTTCCGCAAGCTGGAGGGCGTCACCCCCGCGGAATACCGCAGGCTGTAAAAAAGACCGCCAAGAGGCGGTCTTTTTTTCGTCATCCACGGCTCTAACCGCAGAATGATATGGACATTTTGTTCCGAACGATGTAGAATATGGTTTTACATACGAAAAACGAGGTGAGCTGTTTATGGACTTTGAAGTGAAACGCTTTCCGCTGCACGACGGGCGGACGGCGGTGTTTCGTGCGCCGCGGCGGGAGGATGCCGCGGAGATGAACCGCTATCTGCGCACCTGCTCCGGGGAGACGGATTTTCTGCTGCGCACGCCGGAGGAATGCGTCGAGAGCGAGGCGCAGGAGGCGGCGTATCTGGAAAAGGTCCTCGCCGATCCGAACACGCTGATGATCGTCTGCGAGGTTTGCGGCGAGATCGCCGGCAACTGCTGCCTCTCCTTCAACTCCCGGCTCAAGATACGCCACCGCGCCAATATCGGCATCGGGCTTTACCGCAAATTCCGGGGTCTCGGCATCGGCACACGGCTTTTCGCCGAGATGGAGACCGCCGCCCGCGCCCACGGCGCGGAGCAGCTGGAGCCGGAATTCATCGAGGGCAACGACCGCGGCCGCGCGCTCTATGAAAAATGCGGCTTCCGCATCGTGAGCGAGCACCCGAACACCATTCATCAGCCGGACGGCAGACGGTGCAGCGAGTTTTTGATGATAAAGTAACTGACTTAAAAAGCAAACCGGGTCCGCACCGTTCTGGTGCGGACCCGGCTGCCTTTGATCTTGGGATGCGGACGTAGTGCTCCGTCTCGTCCGTGTGGTGGATATAGCCCCCGCAGCGGAGCATGGCGCGGAGGGAGGGCTCGTTCGTTCTGAGGCAGGAGAGGTAGATCTCGTCCTCGGCAAAATCCGGCAGACCGCGCAGGGCATCCGCCGCGAGAGCGAGCCCGCGGCTCGCATAGCCCTTGCCGCGGCGGTCCGGGCGGACGGCGAAGCCGATGTGCCCGGCACCGGCGGCAAGTGCGGGCGTCAGATAGTGGCGCACGTTGAAGATCGCGACCGCCTCGCCGCGGTCCCAGAGCAGATATTTCGTGTCCGCCACGCGGTCCGGCGCAAGCCCGATCCCCTCCGCGGCACGCTGCATCTGCGGCAGCGCCTCTGCGCGGTAAGTCTCGTAGTCGCAGCCAAACCAGCGATTTTCCCAGCGGTTTTCCGGCGGCGTGTCGCGGAAAAGCGCCCATTCGCGCGCCGGGTCGCCGGAACCGGCGGGGCGCAGCGCCAGCGGCGGCAGCGCCGCCTCAATGAGCGCCACGTCGCGCAGGTCCTTTTCGCGTCCGAGCGCGCGCTTCATCGCGCAGAGCCCGTCCGGTGTCACGGCGGGCACGCCGCTGACCGCCGTCACGGGTCCGATGCGGTAGTTTTCAAAGATCTCCACGTCGTCCCCGATATGAAACGCGCGCGTCCCGTCCGGGGATCGTTCCGGCGCGTATCGCCGCTCCAGCCGGTCCGCGAGCGCCGGCGTGCAGCCGAGGTCGATGTCGTGCGTCCGCTCCCGCAGCCCGTAAAGCACCATCGCCGCTCCCGCGACGACCCAGTACTCCCCCGCGTCAAGCTCCAGCGCCGCGAGGCGGTCCAGAATGTCCTGTTTTGTCATAGGCGGGTCCTCCTCAGCCGGCGGCAGCGGCGTCGTTTTTGGAGAGCAGGTAAACGCAGTACTGGTTCATGCTGACACCCTCGCGGCGCGCGTGCTCTGTCAGGGAGCGGTGGAGGCTCCGCGGGAGGCGCAGCTTGAACTGACCGGAATAGTGCTCCAGATCATCCGGCTCGCGAATAGGGACTCCGTCCTCGATCGCCGCTTCCAGCCACGCGCGCTTCGCATCAAGCGCGCCCGCAGCCGCACGCTCCGGCGTTTCCCCGGTGGTGATGCAGCCGGGAAGCTCCGGGTAAGCCGCGACGAAGCCGCCCTCTTCCCGATCCTCCACAATCTCAAGTCGGTAGGGCATTTGCAGGTATTCATTCAAGGTTTTCATTCTTCATTTTCCTCGCTTTCCACAACCTCGCGGACCATTTCCACATAAATTTTCTTGATCGGTTCGTGCTTTGGCACCGTGATCGGGCGGCAACCGGACTTTCGAAACGTATAGTGGCTGCTCCCGCCGCGCGGCGCGGTCATCGTGTAGCCATAAAACTCCAAAACGCGCCGCAGCTCCTCAAAACGCAGCTCCTTGGACAGCGCACAGATCTTTTCCAGTAGCTTTTCCCATTTTGACACCCCTACGCCCCCCTTTGTATCTATTATATGTGGTGTCGCATTTGGTGTCAAGCATTTTTAAAAGCCCGCCCCGTCTGCGCCATGCACAGTCGGGGCGGACAACTTCTTATTCCCCCTCCAGCGTCCGCACGATGCGGGCGGGGACACCGGCGGCGAGGGTGTTCGGCGGGACATCGCGCGTGACGACGGCGCCGGCGGCGATGACGGCGCCGCTGCCGATCGTGACGCCGGGGAGCACGGTCGCGTTTCCGCCGATCCATACGTCGTCGCCGATCGTGACGGTCCGCGCGACGCCGACACCGCTGCGGCGCGCCGCAGCGGAGAGCGGGTGGTTCACCGTCGTGATCAGCACGCCCGGTCCGAGCATCACGTGGCTGCCGATGCGCACCGGTGCGCGGTCCAGGATCGTGACGCCGAAATTCGCGAGGAAATCGTCGCCGACTCGGATATTCTTCCCGACGTCGCAGCGGAACTCCGGCATCACGGCGGGGCGCTCCCCCACCGCGCCGAAAAGCTCGTGCAGGATCGCCTCCCGCGCCGCCCTGTCCTCCGGCGACAGGGCGTTCAGCCGCGCGCAGAGCGCCATCGCCCGCGCTTTGTCCCCCGCCGCGGCGCTGTCGCGGAAATTATAAACGATCTCCTCCATCGGCGGTTTCTCCTCCGTTTTCTTACAGCCTGATCACGCCGCAGCCGTAGCCCAGAAGCTCCGGGTGCTCCGCCGCGAGCGCTTGCAGGGCGGTGTATTGCGCCCGGTCCGGGCGTTTTTTCTCCGGAAACAGGTTTTCCAGCGCCTGTGCGCCGTCGCCGCAGGCGCCGAGGATCTCGAAACGCGCGGAGAATTGCCGGATGCGGCTATTCTCCGGAAGACGCTCCAGCATCGGCGGATAGAGCAGCCAGCTGTAGCAGAGAAACGCCCGGTACCGCACAGCCGGGAATTTTTCCGCAAAAAACGCCCGCGCGCGGCGGAGCGAAGCCCCGACCGCGGCGGCGCTGAGGTCCGCGCCCGCCGGGATATGGCAGTTGATCACGGGCGCGCCGCCCGGCAGCGCGAGCTTCTGCGCCCCGGAAAAGGTCATATAGGGCTCGCCGAGGGTCTCCTCGTCGAGATAGATCATCGAAAACTTCTGGTACTGCAGCGCGCCGAGCTTGAAAATATCCCCGTTCATAATGTGGCGGAACCAGACGACATCATCCTTGAAAACTCCGATGCTGCCGTGCTGCCGGCGGAAAAGCTCCGCCCGGAGCGAGACGTCCCGGAAGGTGTCCAGAATGATGTCCTCGTCCGCGCCCGCCTCCTGATACGCGGCATATTTCCGCGCCAGAAGGCAGACGACGGCCGCGAGCCGGGTCAGCGGCATACGCCGGCAGAGCGGAAAATCCGGCACTTCGCCGTCGTAAGCCGTCTCCGCGATCGCTTCCAGCTCCCGGCGGCTTTTTTCGAGCTTCCGCCCCACCGCCGCTTCCGCGTCGGGCGCGAGCCCCAGCCGCGGCAGCAGCGCCTCCGGCGTCATGGTCTCGCGGGGACGACAGGCGATTTTATCCGTCAAAGATACCATCGGTTGACAAGAGCACACACGCCTGACAGCGCGTCTTTCCGGTGCTTTTCGCCCTTTTCGGCTTGACGGGCGTCAGCCCGCCTGCGCCTCAAAAGCCGAAAATCACGCGAAAATCCAGCGCTGACAGG
>CAVCTM010000117.1:0-6024 GCA_963605115.1 Pseudobutyrivibrio sp.
GCCCTACTCATTGGTGCTTGAAAGAGCGTCCGACACACATAACAATTCAGTCCAGCGGGGGCTGAGCTTACTCACCTCCACGTGCTCTGTAGTGTGCCTGCTTCCTCAAGCACATTTTAACAGATTACAAATTGCTGCGTTAGGCGGTCACATGGTCTCCGGTCGGATTCTGGGGATTTCCCGCTCCTCCGTCCATACCCGCGCCGTTGCTGCCCTGGTTAAATGGCAAGAAGTTTGTCATGGGTCCTTCAAGGCGCGTTGTCATACAAACTTCATAGAGATCGCAGGCGAAGTACGCCAGAATGCGCTTGTTAAAGCCGAACACCGGCTCCTTTGGGTCGCGGTAATATGCCCATTGTTTTTTGCGTCATCAACAGACTGGCCGGTAAGCTGATTCTTCAGCTCGATGGCGATTACCGGGATGCCGTTGAGCGCAAGCAGCATGTCGATGCTGTTTGTGTTCTGCTCGGAATAGTGCCACTGTCGGATGCATTGGCACACATTCTTCTTGTAATTTTCAGCCGCCAGATCATTCAGCTCGGATTCCGGTTTGAAATAGCATACACGGAAATTGATGCCGCGATGCTTGAAACCGTAGCGGAGAACAGAAATCAGTCCATCCTGCATGACAGCATTCTCAAAGGACTTATAGAACTGGCGTACCGGGTTGATGGTGCACATTCGTTCGAAACGTCTCCACGCCATGGGCTGGGTGCTTTTTATAAAGTCAGTCAGCATTACAATGTCCAGATTCATGCCGCGGCTTTCCTCGCTGCGCAGTCCCGCATCCGTTGCCCTTGTCCATCCGCCTTCCTCCGAAATGAGGTAGGACTCGATGAATCCTTCAAATGTTTTTTCCCTGTCGTCCACAGGTCACACCACCTTTCGCTTTCCTGTTACAGTTTCGTAAATGAGTGAACGCTTATACACTTCAAGTTCAGCAATAAGCGCTTCCTTTTCTGCAACAATTGAATCAATAAGATCACATTTTCCGTCAAGATATTCCACGATGCAAATTTGCTCATCCTCTGGCGGGAGTAAAATATCCCCGGCTTCAATGATGTTATATCCATCGAAGGACGCGGGCAGAAGACCGTCATTGGTATTGATGTCCTTGCGCTTGATTTTTCCGTAGCTTAAGGAAAGCAGATTCTGCTCGGATAGGTCGGAGTTCTTGTTGTTCACTCTCGTGGCAAGCTGATAAAGCGTCCGCACATTCCACGATGCCGGCACAGAGCCGATCCACTTGATGCCGCTGTCCTTCATGTCGGTGTACGAAACGGCGTTATTCATTCTGCTCACCTCCGAATAATGCGTGGAGCTTCTCCATCAGGCTATGCTCGTGCACTTCGATGCGCTTGGCGATATCATCGGCTGGCTCCATTTCCAAATACTCATAGAAGGTCTTTGTGAATGGAATCTCATAGCCGACCTTCGTCTTGGACTTGTCGATCCATGCGCCGGGACGATACGGAAGAACCTCCCGCTCGAAGTAGGCATCCATATCCTCGTCCAGCGGAACGGTTTCGGTATCCCTCTTGGAAGTGTCGGCGGTCGGCTTGCCCTTCTTAAGAATAGGCTCTCCATCCTCGCCGAGCACGGGACTTTCCACCGTGATTTTGTTGTAGCCGAGTGCGATGGATTCCATGCGCTTGCTCTTTACAACGATGGTCTTTCCACCGCCGATTTTCTTTTCATAGGTTTTGCTGTCATAATCACCGTAAGCCTCAATAATGAGATTGCGGCAAGTCTCTGTGATGTCCACACGCTTGTTGCCGATAGGCTTTCTGCGCTGCTCGAAGCACTGACTGGCATCGATCAGAAGGACGTGTTCACGGTGGGATACAGGCTTGTCCTTCGTGATGAGCCACACATAGGTGGCAATGCCCGTGTTATAAAAGCTGTCGTTCGGCAACTGAACGATGGCATCAAGCCAGTCGTTCTCTATAATATATCTTCTGATTTCACTCTGTCCGCTTCCGGCATCTCCCGTAAAGAGGGACGAGCCGTTCTGGATGATTGCCATACGACCGGTATCCTTCAGCTTGGCGATACCGTTCAACATGAACAGCATCTGCCCATCGGACTTCGCCGGAAGCCCAACACCGAAACGACCGGCATCACCTTTCTTATGTTCTTTCTCCACATCCGCAGCCTCGCGCTTCCAGTCGATACCGAAGGGCGGATTGGAGATGCAGTAGTCGAAAGTGTATCCCGTGAACTTGTCGTCGTTCAGCGTATTTCCAAACTGCATATTGTCGGGATCGCCGCCGCGGATAAGCATACTCTTCGAGCGTAAAAACCTCCCGGTATCCGTGCTTTTTGTAAAATGCGGACACCTGAAAGGAAAAGGTGTCCACAAAGGCATATTTGCAGCCGCGCTTTCCGGCTGCTGCCTCCGCAGCCTCCAGCAGCCTGCTTCCGATCCTCTTGCCCCGGAGCCGTTCGCTGACGAAAAGGTATTGGATGCAGAGCCAATTGCCGAATGTCTCTCCGGTCGATCCGGCGAGCTTTCGCCCCGTCTCATCTTCCAGAAATACGCCGACGGGGACGCTTTGGGAGTCCTCGCGGTGACGGAGATTAAATTCCTTCAGCAGCGCGTGGATCTCCTGGACATCGCGCGCGTCTCCGTCACTGGTGATCCTGAAAGGGCAGATACCGGATGCATCTATCATCTTCATGCGTTTCCTCCATAGGCTTTCATTTTTCTGACCGCAAGGCAGGATTTGACATGCACAAGGGCTTTCGGATCGAATATCATTCGATGCCGGCGGCCCGCAGATCGGAAACCCGCGCTTCCCCCTCCGCGCGCAGCGCCTTCAGATTCTCCAGCGCCGCGGGGGTGTTCACCGTGATGCGCGCCAGCGTTTCGCAGCCGGGCAGCGCCGCGCAGCCGGCGCAGGTATCGAGCCGTCTTTCGCGGACGCAGCGGCGGATCTGGCAGAAGTCCGCGCAGAAGGGCGTCTTCGCCCCCTCCGTGCGGCAGCCGGTGCAGCATATCTCCTCCGTCGTGATCGTCACCCCGTTGAGCTCCGACCAGAGCGCGGCGGTGCGCTCGCGCAGTGCCGCGTCGCCGCTGAGCGTCGCGATCCGGGCGTTGCAGGTCTCGCAGCTTAAGCCGCAGCAGCCGATGTGTTGTCTGTTCATTTCTTCTCCTCCTTTTCGATCAGCGCGTGAAAGACGGCTTCGCGGTCGAAGCTCCCCGCCGCAAAGCCGGGGATCTCCTTGATCGCCTTGCAGATGCCGACGCTGAAGCCCGTCAGGATCCCGCCGATCTCCCGCTCGGACCACGGGCAGCCGCCGGTCACGGTCAGCGTCGCGAGCGAGTGGACCACGAGCCAGAGGTCGCGGAAATAAAGGTCCGCTTCCGCATCGGTGATGCGGTAAACGGCGGTCAGCGTCGGGCGGACGAGCGCCTGCAAACGACGCATCGAGTCCATCGCGCCGCCGTCGCACCCCGGCGACAGGAACAGCAGCCGGTAGAGCTCCGGCTCCTCCCGCGCGAAGCGGAGATACTGCATCCCGACGCCGAGAAACGGCACCTCCTCGCGCAGCCCCGCGCCCGTGTAGCCGTCATAAACGCGCAGCGCCGCGGCGCGGACCGCCTGTCTGACGCCGTCCATGGAGCCGAAGGCGGTGAAAACCGGCTGTGTGGAGGTCCCAAGCTCCTCCGCCAGCGTCTTGGCGGTCAGCCCGCCGATCCCCTGCGCCCGCACGACGCGCAGCGCCGCGGCGGTCATCTCCTCCAGCGTAAATTTGTTCTTCGGAGCCATAAGCCCGCACCTCTTTGTCTGAAGATTCACGGCGATATACATCACTCGATATGCATTGCATTATACGCGCCCCGCCCAGCGCTGTCAAGAAAAAAAGAACGCCCGTATGGTCGTTCCTTTGCGTTTATTCCAGATTTTTCAGCCCATCGAAGAGCTCGTTGAAGGACTGTTTGCTCCGGCAGCGACCGAAGGAGAGCTCGCGATTCTCGCCAAATTCGAGGAGGAAACACTTGGCGAGCTCCTCGACGGTCTGTTCGAGGGCGGTGAAAAACTGCCGATAGGCAAAGTCCATCGCGGGGCTGCCGTCCTCAAAATTGCTCGTGATGAGCGATTCCCTCACCTGATCGAGCGGGTACATTTTCAGGTGCAGCAGCTCGTGGACGATGACCTCCTCCAGATTCTCCTGCTTCGGGCTCGCGGCGTTCAGCAGAACGATCGCCTTTTTGTCCTCGCAGTCGATCCGGATGTCCCCCGTCTTGCGCCAGCCGGGGTCCTCCACCAGCTCCAGAGCCACGTCCCAGTCCGGCACGATCCGCAGCTTCCGGCAGTATTTCTCCAAAATCGCATCCAGCGCAGGCTTGTCCATTTCGGGTTGCCTCTCTTTCTCAAAAAAAAGACCGGGAGCCCGGCGCAGCGGGTCCCGGTCGATTTTTTTACACAGGGTCGCTCATGAACTTCTTCGCGAGCGCGAAGGCTTCGAAGAGCTGCTTGTCGCGGTGGGCCTTGAGCTCCTCGACGTCCTTGCCGGTGTAGTCATAGAAGCCCTTGCCGCTCTTCAGACCGAGCTCGCCCTTGTCCAGATGCTCCTGCATGCACTTGGGCATGGTGTCGTAGCTGGGGAAGGAGTAGCTCTTGTTCTTGATGTTGTTCGCGGTCATGTCGATGCCGCCGAAGTCGATGCGCTTGCAGATGCCGAGGACCATCGCGCGGGGGATGAAGCTCGCCTTGCACGCGTCGTCGATCGCCTGCGCGTCGCAGTAGCCGCCGTCGATGAGGTTGAAGCACTCACCCTGAATGCACTGCTGGAGGCGGTTGATGATGTAGCCGCGGATGAACTTCTTCATCAGAACGGCGGTCTTGCCGCAGCCTTTCAGCAGCGCGACGGCGATCTCGCCGTACTCGGCGGGAGCCTGCTCGCTCGTCACGACCTCGACCAGAGGAATGACATGGGGGGGTGCGTACCAGTGGCAGATGATCTGCTGCGGGAGGAGCTTTTCGGGAACGATCTCGAAGATGTTCAGCGCGGAGGTGTTGGACGCGATGATGACGTCGGCGGGGACGCAGGCGGCGAGCTGCTCATAGAGCGCGACCTTGGCGTCGCGGTTCTCGACGATGGTCTCCTGGATGAAATCGGCGCCCTCGACAGCCTCCTCGACGGTCATGGCGAAGTGGATGCGGTCAAGGATGGTCTCCTTGCTCTCGTGCAGCAGGCCCTCCTCGGCGAAGGTGTCCAGCTGGCTGTGGAGGGAGGCGATGGCCTTGTCGCGGGTGGACTCGCTGCGGGTCCACATGGTGACATGGTAGCCGCCCATGGCGTAGGTCTGGGCAATGCCGGGGCCCATGGTGCCCGCGCCCAGAACGGCGATCTTTTTGATGTCTGCAAGGGTCTTCATTGCAAAAATCTCCTTTTTTATTTGAAATCTTTTGGCAATACAAGTTGAAAAAAACGGGAGGTCCTGTATAAAAACCGCCCTGCGGTGAGATCACAGAGCGGTTTTTTATAGGACACGATCAGCCCATCGCGTTGAGCTTGTGGGCCATCTTGGACTTCTTGTTCGCAGCGTTGTTCTTGTGGATCAGGTTCTTGCCAGCGGCCTTATCAACAGCCTTGACAGCAACTTTATAGGTACTGACGGCTTCGTCCTTGTTGCCGGCAACGACTGCTGCATCGAACTTCTTGACTGCGGTCTTGAGCGCGGACTTCTCCGCCTTGTTCTTGGCATTGCGCGCCTTAGCAAGCTGGTCACGCTTCGCAGAAGACTTGATATTGGGCATTTTCTATCGCCACCTCCTCCTAAAAAGTAACGCGGTCAAATACACGGTGATACGGCACGGCGCATATTAACTCACGGATTAGTATTGTAACAGCAATCCGTTGGAAAATCAAGCTTTTTTTCAAATTTTGCATAGCTTTTTTTGCGTGGGGGATACTAAGCGCAAAAAACCACAAAATGTTGGGCGGAATGCGGAGGAAAAAAGGTTGAAACATTGTAACCTAAGCACCATTTTCAAAAGGGCGCAAAAGAACAAG
>CAVCTM010000118.1:0-5939 GCA_963605115.1 Pseudobutyrivibrio sp.
GAGGCTGTCAGCCGAAGGCTGACTGGAGGGTTGTAAGCTGCCGAGATATCCAAGCTTGGCGTTTTCGGAAGCTCGGTAACAACCCCTCAGTCGCGCTTCGCGCGCCAGCTCCCCTTGCACTTCGGGAGCCTTTAAAATCGCAGCTCGCAGGATTTTTTTGACGCGCTCAGTTTCAGCCGCCGGTGAAAACCGGCGGCTGAAACGCTTGTTTTATCATTACTTGTGGTCCACAGAGTACATATGCTCAATGAGGCAGAGCATCTTGTCGGAGTAGCCGTACTCGTTGTCGTACCAAGAGACGACCTTGACGAAGTGGTCGTTCAGCGCGATGCCCGCTTCGGCGTCGAAGACGGAGGTGTGGGTCTCGCCGAGAAAGTCGCTGGAGACGACGGGCTCATCGGTATAGCCCAGAACACCGGCGAGGGAGCCCTCGCTGGCTTCCTTCATCGCCTTGCAGATCTCCTCATAGGTCGCGGGCTTATCCAGCACGGCGGTCAGGTCGACGACGGAGACGTCCAGCGTCGGGACGCGCATGGACATGCCGGTCAGCTTTCCGGCGAGCGCCGGGAGCACCTTGCCGACCGCCTTCGCAGCGCCGGTGGAGGAGGGGATGATGTTGCCGCAGGCGGCGCGGCCGCCGCGCCAGTCCTTCTTGGAAACGCCGTCGAGGATCTTCTGGCTCGGCGTGACGGAGTGGACCGTGGTCATCAGACCTTCCTTGATGCCGAACTTGTCGTTCAGGACCTTCGCGATCGGGGCGAGGCAGTTCGTGGTGCAGGAGGCGTTGGAGACAAAGGTCATATCCGGGGTGTACTTCTCCAGATTGACGCCGCAGACGAACATCGGGGTGTCGTCCTTCGCGGGCGCGCCCATGATGACGTGCTTCGCGCCGGCGTCGATGTGGGGCTGCGCCTTCTCCTTCGTGAGGTTCAGACCGGAACACTCGCAGATATACTCCGCGCCGACCGCCTTCCAGGGCAGGTTCGCCGGGTCCGCCTCGCAGAAGACGGGGATCGCGTGGCCGTTGACGATGATGTGGCTCTCGTCATACTCCACCGTGCCGGGGAAGCGGGCGTGCATCGTGTCGTAGCGCAGCAGATACGCCAGATAGTCCGCGGAGCAGAGGTCGTTGATGCCGACCACCTCGATCTCCGGGTGGGAGAGGCTGCACCGCAGCACCATGCGCCCGATGCGCCCAAAACCGTTGATACCAACTTTAATGCTCATTATCGTTACCTCCATCGAGTTTTTTCTCGCAAGTCATTCTATGCGCTTGTATGATACACGTCATAACGTATCATACATTTGGGATGATTCTATTATGCACCATTCTGTCCGGTTTGTAAATCCCTTTTTTCAAAATTTTTGGGATTTTTTACCCGAAGTGCAAAAAATCTGCTTGCGAGTCCCGGAAAAGCTGGTACAATAAAAGCGAAATAACGCCAAAACCATTTTTTGCACGATGAAGGGAGGCGCAACACAATGAAAGCACGATCTTTCCGTATGTTTCTTTTCCTCCTTTTCCTGCCGGCGCTGCTGCTCTCCGGCTGCGGCGGGCAGACGGCGGCGGAGCTGCCTGCGCACAGCACCGGGGTCGTGACCTCGCTTACGCCGCGCGGAGACGGGAGCTTTGAGCTGCGGCTGGACCTCGACGGAGATATTCCGGGTCATGACCGTTTTCTCGTGGATGCGGAAACGCTGCTGGACACGGATGTCCGGCATAACTGGCAGTTTTATTCCGACCGGCGGGATTCCGACGCATTCCGCGCGATCTGGCAGCTTGTCGAGGCGCAGCGCGAGCTGGAGCCGGAGCCGCTCCGGGCAGGGATGCGCGTTTCCGTTGATGCGGACCCGGCGTCGGACGGCGCTCTGCCGCGCGCCGTCTCCGTCACGCTCCAACAGACGCCGTGCTGCATATTCTGGAACGGCACGCTTTATTATCCGAAGGGCGCTTTCAGAGAGGGCACGGAGGAGTTTTCGCTCTCGGATACGGTCGCTCTAACGCTACGCAGCGCCGCGCCCTACGGCGTTTTGCCGGAGACGGACGGCGAGGTGTCATGGGACCTCACGAACTATGTCGGCGCGGAATGCCGGGAGTGTCTTTATCAGGGCGGAAAGCCCGGCTTTGCATTCCGGCTGGCGGACAGCGAAAAGTGGCTCGTTTTCGGAGAAGGAGCCTCCACATTCGCATGAAAAAGCGCCGGACCCGATCGGGTCCGGCGCATCCTTGTAAAAAGCCTCGCAGAGTTTGCGGCGCGCACGCCGCAAATAGAGTTGAATTATTTTTCGGCGCGACACGTGCGTGCCGAAAAATACTCTGCGCGGAGGGAACGTGCGCCCCGGAGGGGCGTGCGTTGAGCGGAGTGAATCCTTTTCAAATGAGAGCCCAGCGAAGCGGGTCTCATTTGAGGTGGTCCACGGAGTACATATGTTCGATGAGGCACAGCAGCTTGTCGGAATACCCGACCTCGTTATCGTACCATGCGACGAGCTTGAGGAAGCGGTCGCTGAGCGCCATGCCTGCGGCGGCGTCGAAGATGCTGGTGCGGCTGTCGCCGAGGAAGTCGGAGGAGACCATGGGCATGTCGGTGTAGCCGAGGATGCCGCGCAGCTCGCCCTCGCTCGCGGCTTTGATCGCGGCGCAGACCTCCGCGTAAGGCGCGGGGCGGCTGAGATTAACGGTGAGGTCGACCATGGAGACGTCCAGCGTCGGGACGCGCATGGAGACGCCGCTGAGCTTTCCGTTCAGCGCCGGGAGGACCTTGCCGACGGCTTTGGCGGCGCCGGTGGTGGCGGGGATGATGTTGCCGGTGGCGGCGCGGCCGCCGCGCCAGTCGCGCCGGGAGACGCCGTCGAGCGACTGCTGGGAGGAGGTGATGGAGTGGATCGTGGTCATAAGCCCCTCCTCAATGCCGAAGGTCTCGTGGACGACCTTGGCGAGCGGGGCGAGGCAGTTCGTGGTGCAGGAGGCGTTGGAGACAAACTGCATCTCCGGGCGGTAAGTATCCAGATTGACGCCGCAGACGAACATCGGCGTCGCGTCCTTTGCCGGGGCGGACATGACGACCTTCTTCGCGCCGGAGAGCAGGTGCGGCGCGGCGGCTTCCGCCGTCAGGAATTTGCCGGTACACTCCGCGACGTATTCCACGCCGTATTCGCCCCAGGTGAGCTTCGCGGGGTCGCGGTCGCTCATGACGGGGATCGGCTTTCCGTTGCAGATAATGTGCCCCTCGTCATAGCCGATGTCCGCGTTGATGCGCCCGTGCATCGTGTCATAGATCAGAAGGTATGCGAGATAGTCCGTGGTGCATGTCGCGTTCACCGCCGCGATCTCGATCTCCGGGTGGGCCAGCGCCGCGCGAAATACCATACGCCCGATGCGGCCCATTCCGTTTATTCCGACTTTGATGTCTCCCATGGTGTTTTAAGCTCCTCCGTTATTATTTTTTGTATTCTATTTTATATGTGAAACTGCACGCAGTGTAGTCCCCGGTTTGGGTATGACGGTATGCCCGTCACGACCGAGATCATCATGACTTTTGCCTTTAAAACGCACAAAAAACCGCTTTTCAGCGGTTTTTTGCAGTTAAAACGCGGCTTTTTGTTCTCAACCCTCGCGCTTGTCCTTGTCGACGCTGCGGGTGAAGGAGACGCCGTCCTTATGCAGGAACACGTCCAGCTTCACGCGGTCGGCGCGCATCAGGCTCTGGGTGAACTCGTAGCACATGCCGTTTTCGTTATAGGTGCGGCGCTGCACGAAAAATCCGCAGCTTCCGCTCTTGCAGCCGAGCAGCTCCGCCTCCTTCGGGCTCATGATGACAGCCTCGTAGGAGTCGACCGCGTTGGCGGGGATGATGCCCACTTCGTAGAGCAGGCTGTAGAAGCTGTGCGTCCGCAGAAGCTCGCGCGTCAGCTTGGGGTAGATGTACTGGGGGTAAAAGCTCGTCTCCAGAATGAGCGGCTCGCCGTTGACGTTGCGGATGCGGGTGAAGCGGTAGACCTTGCTGTCCGTTCCGCTGAGCTCCAGCACCTTCACGATGTCGGGCGTCGGGTCGATGACGGCGAACTCGATCAGCGTAGAGGACGGGGTCAGACCCATGGAGCTGATCTCGCTCGTAAAGGAGTAGACGTTCTCGGTCCGGCGGCGGACCTTGGGCTCGGCGACGAAGGTGCCGCGGCCCTGCTTGCGCACGACGAGACCCTCGCTCTCCAGCGCGCCGATCGCCTGACGGACCGTGGAACGGGAAATATCAAAGGTCTTGCAGAGCTCCGCCTCGCTCGGCAGCAGGTCTCCGGTCGCCAGCGTGCCGGCGGAGATATTGCGCTTCACGATGCTGACGAGCTGGGAATAAAGCGGAATATCGCTGTCCATCGACAGGGTGCTCAAAAGGATCGGATTCTTCTCCATAGCAGTTGTTCGCTCCTTCTATGATCCGGAAAAGGCGCAAAAAGCCCGGTCCGGAAAGCATACAAGCTCATTATAGACTATAAAATAAACTTTTGCAATCATAAATTCTGATTATTTCCCGCCTTTTTTGCGCGCTGCGGCTGGGCTTTTGTCACAAAAGCCGCGGCGAGACGCAAAAAAACCGGGTTTTCCGCGAAAAAAGCTGTTGACAAGCCCGGCGCGCTCTGGTAATATATATGGGCGCTCCAAAGACAGCAGGTGGGCACCAAGACCCGGAAGTCCTGCCGAGGACAGTGATTTTCAAGATTTTTTTGAGAATGCTTTTCTGTCTCTATGTCTTTGCGGACATAGGGATTTTTCTTTTCGGGCGCGACATCACTACGGAGGTGAAATCATGCCGAACGCAAAAGTTCTCAGCGAGAAGCAGGCGATCGTTGCGGCTCTGACCGAGCGGATCAAGGGCGCCAGCGCGGGCGTTCTGGTGGACTACAAGGGCATCACTGTTGCTCAGGACACCGAAATGCGCGCCGAGCTGCGCAAGAACGAGGTGGAGTATTCCGTCATCAAGAACACCCTCACCCGTTTCGCTCTCGACAACTGCGGTCTGAACGGTCTGGACAAGTTCCTGAACGGTACGACCTCTCTCGCGACCAGCACCGGCGACCCCATCGCGCCTTTCCGCATCATCACCGATTATGCCAAGAAGATCGACGGCGATAAGTTCTATATCAAAGCCGCCTTCATGGATGGTCAGGTCCTGACTGATGACGAAGTTACCCAGATCGCTGCGCTCCCCTCCAAGGACGCGCTCTACGCTCAGGTCTTC
Organism: Pseudobutyrivibrio sp.; assembly: GCA_963605115.1. Classification (GTDB taxonomy): domain Bacteria; phylum Bacillota; class Clostridia; order Oscillospirales; family Oscillospiraceae; genus SVKR01. Next base: position 5,235 of record CAVCTM010000118.1, read on the forward strand.
GGAACCATGCTCGCCCCGATCACCAGCCTGGCTGTCGTGCTGAACCAGATCGCGGAGAAGCTCGGCGGAGGCGCTGCTCCCGCAGAAGCCGCGGCGGAATAATTTTCCCCGACGGCTGCACCCAAAAAGAATTTATTAGGAGGAAAAATCAAAATGGCAAGCGAAAAAGTTACTGCTATGATCGAAGAAGTTAAGGCTCTTACCGTTCTGGAGCTGGCTGAGCTGGTCCACGCTCTGGAGGAGGAGTTCGGCGTGTCCGCTGCTGCGGCCGCTGTTGCCGCTCCCGCCGCCGGCGCTGCTGCCGCCGCCGAGGAGAAGACCGAGTTCGACGTCGTTATGACCGACTTCGGTGCTGAGAAGATCAAGGTCATCAAGGAAGTCCGCGGCATCACCGGTCTGGGTCTCGCCGAGGCCAAGGCGATGGTCGAGGGTATCCCCGCCAAGATCAAGGAAGGCGCTTCCAAGGAAGAGGCCGAGGAGATCAAGGCGAAGCTCGAAGCCGTCGGCGCCAAGGTCGAGCTCAAGTAAAAAAATCAAAAGCAAGATCCCGGACCGGTTTCACCGGTCCGGGATCTGTTTGTTTTCAGGAAGAACCTACAGCAAAAGAGCAGCCGGCCAAAGGTCTCTGCGAGTTGCGTTTTTAAAGGCTCCCCTGTGCAAGGGGAGCTGGCGCGCGAAGCGCGACTGAGGGGTTGTTACCGAGCT
>CAVCTM010000119.1:0-5895 GCA_963605115.1 Pseudobutyrivibrio sp.
GCTCAGCGCACAAGCGCCCTGCCGTTCGGCAGGGCGCTTGCACGTTCGCTCCGCGAACTCTGCGAGGCTTTTTTTATCTTTTCCCCGGCAGGTAGAGGGCTGCCCAGACTGCGGCTAACATGGGGAGATAGCCCAGCAGATAGCCGGAGTTTCCCAGAAAACCGTCGAACCATTCAAGGGGCGAGCCGGGCGCGGGGGCGAGGAGAAACATGTAATTTGCGCCCACGAGCCGGTCGAAGCCGTAGACGACGGCGGCGAGGGCGAGCAGCAGCGCAAAGCAGCGCGGCAGCAGCCGCACTTCCCGCCGCAGCGCGCCGCTGAAAACCAGCATCAGCGGGTAAGCGACTATCAGTGCATGGACCGCGAACGCCACGAGGGAGTGGTAGCCCCAGACCGGGTAAGCCGTCCAGTCCGGAAAAAGCAGCGCGAACGCCGCGCCGGGCATGCAGGTGCTGTAAAGAAAATTCCCGATCAGCGCGCTCGGCCGCAGGGCGTCGCCCAGTGTGAAGAACACCGCGAGCCCGCAGAGATGCAGCGGCAGATAATAAACGGAGAACGCACCGCGCAGGACGAGATTTCCCGCGCGCAGCAGCTCCAGCGCCAGCACCGCCCAGCCGACGCCGCGGCGCAGCGCCCGCCGCCCGCTCTCCGGCGCGCGGCGAAAGCCGAGGCAGAGCCCCGCGATAAGCGCCGCCGCGAGCGCGAGCGCCGCGAGATGCGCGCCGCCCCAGAGCGAAAAGCCCGCGTCCGCGGGCAGCTCGTCTTCCAATGCAAAAAAGAGTTCCATAGCCCAGAGCATAGCACACCGCCGCGGCGAAGAAAAGCCAAATCGCGCTTTTTTTGCGCCGCGGCGCATTTTTTCCGGCTTTTTCCGCAAGCTAAAGCGCAGAAGGGAGCTGGATGCATGAAGCTTACGAACGAAGAATACGCCGCGCTGGTAAAGCGCGCCGCGCCGCGCTCGCCGCTCTGGAAGGATATGGCACAGGCATTCTGGATCGGCGGGCTCATCTGCTGCGTCGGGCAGGGGCTGACGGACGCCTTCACCGCGCTCGGCGCATCGCGCGAGGACGCGGGGACGTGGTGCTCCATCGCACTCGTGTTCCTCGGCGCGCTGCTGACCGGCGTCGGCGTCTATGACCGCATCGCGCGCTGTGCCGGGGCGGGCACGCTCGTGCCCATCACGGGCTTTTCCAACGCCGTCGTCTCCCCCGCGCTGGAGTTCCGCGCCGAGGGTCTCGTCACCGGCACCGCCGCGAAAATGTTCACCATCGCCGGACCCGTCATCGTCTTCGGCGTCGGCGCCAGCGTGGTCTACGGCGTCATTCTGGCGATTTTCGAGGGATAAAGAAAAGCGGATAAATAAAAAAAGGCGCCGCGAAGCGGCACCTTTTAAAGGCCTCCCTGTGCAAGGGAGGCTGTCAGCGCGAAGCGCTGACTGGAGGGTTGTAAGCTTCCGGAACTCCGAGCTTGGCGTTTGCGCGAGCTTGGTAACAACCCCTCAGTCGCGCTTCGCGCGCCAGCTCCCCTTGCACAGGGGAGCCTTTAAATTTGTGCGCCTGCGGCGCTCTTATTTGACTATCTCCCGCTCCGCCGTGAGCACGCGCAGCCATGCTTCGGCGTCGGCGCGGCCTACGGCGGCTACGACGGCGGCGACGTGGGTGCGGCGGGCGGCGTGCTTTTCCTCGATGCAGCGCCTGCCCTCCGGCGTCAGCGCGGCGCGGTGGCTGCGGCGGTCGCCGTCCGCGGCGCGGCGGACGACGAGACCACGGCGCTCCAGCTCGGCGAGCAGCGCCGTGACGCGGGGACCGGAGACGTCCAGCGCGCGGGCAAGCTCGCCCGGCGAGGTCTCCCCCGCGCGGTAGAGCAGCTCCAGCGCAGCGCCGGCGGAGGCGCCGTTCTCCCCGCGCCGGTGTCCGCCGCAGCCGTGACCGCGGGGCAGCATAGCGCAGATCGCGTCGATCAGTTCATCAAGGTCCATATCGTTTCTCCTCAGACCGGGCAGTGGCGGAGCAGCAGCTCCTCCAGCTCGTCGTTTTTCAGCGGGGTCGGCACGGAAAAGTGCGTGTTGCGGTCCACTTTTTCCGCGAGCGCGCGGTACTCCGCCGCCTGCGCGCTCTCCGGTGCGAACTCCAGCACCGTTTTGCGCTGGAGCTCCGCATGCTGCACGATATTGTCGCGCGGGAGGAAATAGAGCAGCTGCGTGCCGAGTCTTTCCGCGAACTCCTCCACGAGCGCACGCTCGTTATCGACAAGGCGGGAGTTGCAGATGAGCCCGCCGAGCTTCGTCTTGCCCGCGGCGGCGTAGCGGCTAATGCCGCGGCAGATGTTGTTTGCGGCGTAAAGGCTCATCATCTCGCCGGAGCAGACGATGTAGATCTCCTTCGCCTTGCCCTCGCGGATCGGCATGGCAAAGCCGCCGCAGACCACGTCGCCGAGGACGTCGTAGAGCACATAGTCGAGGTCCGGCGTGTAAGCGCCGAGGCGTTCGAGCAGGTTGATGGCGCTCACGATACCGCGCCCGGCGCAGCCGACGCCCGGCTCCGGTCCGCCGCTCTCCGCGGCGCGGACGCCGCCGTAGCCCGTCTGGAGAAAATCGGCGAGCTCCACCTCGTCCTCCTCCTTTTCGCGCAGCGTGTCCAGCACGGTGCTGCGCGGCATGCCGCCCAGAATGAGCCGCGTGGAGTCCGCCTTCGGGTCGCAGCCGACGATCATCAGCTTTTTGCCCGCGTCGGCGAGCGCCGCGGCGAGGTTCTGGGTCGTCGTCGATTTTCCGATGCCGCCCTTGCCATAAATCGCGATCTGTCTCATTTTTTCAGACCTCCTTCCATACCTCGTCCAGCCAGCGGTCGAGCCTGCCGCCGACGAGATCGAGCGCCGGGAAATTTTCAACTACCGACATGCTGCCGGGGTTCGGCAGCGCGATGCGCCGCAGCGACGCCGGTGCGAGGGGGAAGCAGTCCGGGTCCGCGAACAGCAGCTCCGCGCCCGGCGCGGCGAGCTGGCCGCGCAGTGCATCCTCTCCGGCGAGCTTCGCGTCGCCGGGGCGCAGCAGCGCGCGGTCCGTCTCGTAAAAGCTCAGCACACGCACGGCGGCGAAGCCCCGCGCCTCCAGCGCCGCGCGCAGCGCGTCGGCAAACAGCTGCTCGCCGAGGACGAGCACCCGCGCGCCGCCCTCCGTTCCGGCGCCGGCAGGGAGCGCTTCGTGCGCCCGCAGCGCCGCGGCGAGCGCAGCGCAGCGCGCCGTACCCAGCGGCGCCCCGGCGACGCAGGGCACGCCGAACTCCGACTCCATATATTTCGCGAGCGGCAGTCCCGCCGCACCGACGACGAGGTTCACCTCCGCAGCCGCGGCGCGGGCGAGGTTTTCCGCCCGGTCCGGCGCGCCCCAGCGCGTCAGCACGCGCCAGCCGAGGCTCTCCAGCCATGCCTCGACCGAGGCGACGGCTTCCGCCGTCCAGTCGATCTGCGTGCAGCCGAGCAGGTTCACCGTGCCGGGGATCGTCTCCGCCGGGCGGAGCAGCAGCCTGCCCATCGCCGCCATCGCCGCGCCCGCGCCGTAAACGAAGTCGCGGCTGCCGTCGGCGTCCACATACGCCGCGGGGGTGCCGCGGGCTGCGATCTCGTCCGCATCGGCGGCGAGATCGGAGCCGATCATCGCCGCGCTCGGCGCGTGGCAGAGCAGCACGAAGGCGGGGTCGCGCTCCGCGCGCAGGGCGTCATAGGCGGCGAGGACCTTTTTCGAGGTGCCGGTGATGACGTCCGCCTCGCGGATCGCCGAGTCCGTCACGCGCTGACCCATAAAGCCGCCGCGCGCGCCATGTCCGCCATGGCCGCCGCGTCCGCGTCCCTCTCCGCCCCCGCGGGCGAGTCCGATGGGCTTATAGTGTGAGGGGTCGTCCACGATGCCGAAGCCGTCCGTCGCGTTCAGCACCGCCTGCATGCCCTGCACGTCCGAAAGGCAGGGCGGGACCACTTTCCAAAGTCGCTTCATATCTCCGTCTCCTCCCTTCAGGCGTGGTCCCCGTGGACCAGATGGCTGTCGTCGAAAAACGTCACGGTCACGCCCAGCTCGTCGCGGAGCTCCTGCGCGAGCAGGTCGGCGTCCGTGGACAAAATGACCCACTGGCAGCCGAAAAGCACGACGAACTCCGTCGCGCCGCGCTCCGCGGCGAGCTCCGCCACGGCGTCGCGCAGCTGACGCAGGTAGCGCCCGGAGGCAAAGTCCGTCATGGACGGACAGAGCAGCGAAAGCTCGCCGCGATGCATCGCCGCCGCCGCGTTTGCGAAGGGCTTATGCCGCAGGCAGTTCACCGCGCCGACGAAGAGCAGCTGCGCGCCGGGATGCTGCGCCCGCAGCTCACCGAGCACGTCCGCGCCATGCCCGCCGCGTCCGTGCCCTTCAAAGGGGCAGTCCCCGCCATGGCGGGGGTCTTTATCATGATTTTGAAACATAGATTACTTCCTTTTTGATTGTTTAATTAACGTTAATTAAATTATAACAGGAATCCCGGATTTGTCAAGTGGGAAAATAAAAATCCCCGCCGACGGCGGGGATTTGGGGGGTTATTGAATTGTTTTCAAAACCTCCGCAACGGAGGCGCAGTGGTTTTTGTAGCGCCCGCGGAGCTCCGGGACGGCGTTGTCCATGATATACGGCGCGCCAACGCAGTCGAGCATCGCCCCGTCGTTGAAGTTGTCGCCGAACGCCATGATCTCGCCGAGCTCCAGATCGAGCACGTCCGCGAGCTGACGGATGCCGTCGCCCTTGTCGGCGGGGGTGAAGTCCAGCCACGCCTCGCCCGCGACGGCGACGCGCATGCAGGCGCTCCAGCGCGGCGTGAGCGCCGCGGCTGCGTCCGCCACCCCGTCCGGGCAGAAGGCGGAGACCTTGATGATCGGCTCCGGGATCGCCTCCGGCGTGGGGACGACCGCGACGTTATGCCCCACGAAATCGCGCACATGCGGCACGACGACGGGTCCCTTCGGGCAGAGATAGCTCGTGTTTTCGCCGGAGATCATGACCTCGCTGTCGGACCGTGCGATGATCTCATGGCAGAGCGCGAGCGCCTCCGGCTGGGGCAGCAGGATCTTGCGCAGCGGCGTGTCCGAGTGCGGTCCGAAGACGAGCGCGCCGTTTTCGCTCAGGATATACATCTCCTGCCCGACCTCGCCGAACAGCCGGCGCAGGCAGCCATACTGCCGCCCGCTTGCCGCGGCGAGCAGATAGCCGCGGTCCAGCAGACGCCGGAACTCCCCCAGCGTCTCCGCCGGGATGACGGTCTCGCTCCCGTGGAGCAGTGTACCGTCGATGTCGCTTGCAATGAGCCTGATCATAGTGGTGTTCTCCGTTTTTCTCTTTGGTTTTTTAACAAGGGATATCCTACCACGGTTTCGGGGAAAATGCTACTGGTTTTTTTGAGGTCGCTCGCGGACGGTGGGGGGTACGAAGGGAAATATGAATGCGCCTTGCGGCGCTAAGATTTAATAAGTTTCGCGTCCGCGGGACGCGACTTACTTTGCCCCACGCGGGGAAAGTAAGCAAAGGCGCGGTCAGAAGGAAAACCCTTTCGAATGGGTTTTCCTCCCGACACCCTCCTTTCCTGAACGACCAAGAGGGTCTTCGACCCCCTTGGATTCCCCCTAAGGTCGTAGCCGGTCCGGTTTTACTGGGGCAGTAGACGCAGCCCGTGTCGTTTTGCTCCAACACCCAAGAGCCCAAAATTTAAAACCGCGGCGAAGCCGCGACCGCTGTTCTTGGCTCCCCTGAAAGGGGAGCTGTCAGCGCTCCGCGCTGACTGAGGGGTGTCACGGCGCAGCCGATGCTCCCGCTGGTGCTCCCACAGTTAAAACGCTGGACCTCCGATGCGGGAGGGGTTCCAAGGGGATCGTAAGATC
>CAVCTM010000120.1:0-5879 GCA_963605115.1 Pseudobutyrivibrio sp.
TGGTCTTCGGCGACATCAGCCACGAGCTGGAGCGCTTCGCCGAGGTCATGGGGCTGGAGACTGTGCTGATTTAATTGATTTCTCTCGCCTCTGCACAAATTTTTGACCCCGGCGCGCCCCATTTTGCGGTTGACATTTCTGGCCGTATTCGATAAGATGAGAAAAAAGAGAAAGAGGTGTTTTCGTTATGGATGAAAACAACAACCAGTTCGAAGCGCAGACCCAGAACGCTGAAGTCGTGGACGACAGCAAGGGTATGTCCATCGCGGCGCTCGTGCTCGGTATTCTGGGCATCGTCGGCGCATGGATCCCCGTCGTGAAGTACTTTACGCTCGTCTGCGCCATCCTCGGCATCATCTTCGGCGTGAAGGCGCGCCAGAAGGCCGCTGCCGCCGGCGTCCCGACCGGTCTTGCGACCGCCGGCTTTGTTCTTGGTATCATCGGCGCAGCTCTTGATCTTCTTGGCATTATTTGTGTCGGCTGTGCTGCTGGCACCGCCTGCGCCCTCGCCGGTCTCGGCGCTATGTAATTCCCGCAAAAAACCGATAAGCCAAGGACCCGTGCTTTTCTATGGGAAAGCACGGGTCCCGGTTTATAAGGAGGACCCGACCTTGTTTCCCTCATTTACCCTGTTCGGACGAGAGATCTATATGTATGTCGTTCTGGCGATCGCCGGGGGGCTGACGGCGGGCTGGTATGCCTGCCGTGCGGCGCGGCGCGCCGGGGAGGACGATAACCGGATGATCCTGTTCCTGCTCTCCGCCGCGGGCGGGGCGCTTCTGGGGAGCCACCTGCTCTACGCGCTGCTGGAGCTGCCCCGCGCCGCCGCGGTCGCGGAGGCGGCATCGCTGCGCGAGGCGCTGCGGGCGCTCGCGGTCTGGCTCGGCGGCGGCGTGTTTTACGGCGGGCTCCTCGGCGGTGCGCTCGGCGGCGTGATCTATGTCCGCGCGGCGAAGCGCCCGATGGCGCTCTATGCGGACATCGCCGCCTGCTTTGTCCCGCTGTTCCACGCCTTCGGGCGCGTCGGCTGCTTTCTCGGCGGCTGCTGCTTCGGCGTGGAGAGCCGCTTCGGTTTCGTCTTCACGCGCTCGCCGCTGGAGATTGCGAACGGCGTCCGCCGCTTCCCGGTCCAGCTGCTGGAGAGCGCCTGCTGCCTGCTGCTGTTTTTCCTGATGGACCGCCTGCGGCGCAAAGGCGTCCTCCGCGGGCGGCTGCTGGGGCTCTACCTCGCGCTTTACGCCCTCGTCCGCTTCGCCGACGAGTTTCTCCGCGGCGACGCCCTCCGCGGCTTCGCCCTCGGACTTTCCACCTCCCAGTGGGCAAGCATCGCCGCCGCAGCCGCGGGGATCGCGATCCTGATCCGGGGGCGGAAAAAGGCGCGGGTGAGCTGACGCTTCTCCCTTGCTTTTTTCTGATAATTACGATACCATCAGTTGACAAGGGCACGCACGCCTGACAGCGCGCAGCGCTGACAGGTGCGAAGCAGTTTTGGCGTTCCCGGCGGTGTTCAGGCAAGGAAACGACCGCAGGGAATACTTTGTGTATTTCCAAGGTCGATGACGCAGCTTAGGGCGCCGCCGGGATCGCCAAAACCGTGCGCGCTCTTGTTAACCGATGGTACAAATACACCCTGCCAAGAGCGCACCCCCCCTGTGGGTCCGCGCTCTTGGCTATGGGCGTTTTGCTTATTTTTTTGACTTTTTTGAGGTAACGAAATGGCGGAAAACTTCTGGTCGGTCGAATCGGCTCCGGCGCTGCGGGCGCTGGACGCGGGGCAGAGCCCGGTGCTCGTGAGCGGGCTCGGCGCGTCGGCGCGGGCGCATTTCGCGGCGTCGGCGCGGCGGACGCTGGGCGCGCCGCTCGTGGTCGTCTGCGCGGACGACACGGCGGCGGAGACGATGCGCCGCGACCTCGAAACGCTGCTCGGCGAGCCGGCGCTGCTGCTGCGAAGCCGGGATTTCAACTTTTACGCCGCCGAGAGCGCGAGCCGCGGCGGGGAGCAGAGCCGCCTCGCCGCGCTGGACGCGCTGGCGCGGGATGCCGCACCCGTCACGGTCTGCACGGCGGCGGCGCTGGTGCAGCGCGCGGTGCCGAAGGAGCGGCTGCTCGCAGCGGCGGCGGACGTCACGGACGGCTTTTCCGGCGGACCGGAGGCGCTGGAGCGCGTGCTGCTCGCCGCGGGCTATGTCCACCGCCTTGAGGTGGACGCGCCGGGGCAGTATTCGCGCCGCGGCGGGATCCTCGACTTTTTCTCCCCCGCGCTCGAAAACCCCGTGCGTCTGGAGTTCTGGGGCGACGACATCGACTCGATGGGTATTTTCGACCCCGCGACGCAGCGGCGCATCGAAAATATCACGGCTGCGCGCATCCTGCCCGCGGCGGAGGCGCTGCCCCAGCTCGCGCCCGGTGGGGAGCTCGCGCTCGCCGACGCGCTGGACGCCGAGGCGGGCAAGGCGTCCCGCAGCCGCGCAACGGAAAAGCAGAAGCTCGCCGCGACAATGCGCGCCGACGCGGAACGATTGCGCGAAACGCGCGCGCTGCCGGCGGCGGACCGCTATCTCGACCTCATCTATCCCGAATTTGCGACGGCGATCGACTATCTGCCGCCGGAGGCGGTCGTCTTCCTCGACCAGCCGGGCAAGACCGCCAAGACCGCGGACGACCAGCTGAAGCTGCTGCACGAGGACCTGAAGCTGCTCCTCGCCGGGGGACTGCTCTCCGGTGCGCACGCGGAGCTGCGCCTCGGCTGGGCTTCGGCGCTCGAACGGCTTGCGGACTGGCCCATTCTGATGGGCGACAGCTTCACCCAGAGCCGCTGCACGCCGGAGCCGCGGGCGATCGTCGGCGTCACGGCGAAGCAGCTGCCGGGCTACGGCGGCAATCTGGAGGCGGCGTGCGACGACGTGCGCCACTATGTGAACACGGGCTTTTCCGTGCTCGTCCTCGCGGGCGACGAGCGGCGCGTCGCCGCGCTGCGGGAAGCCTTTGCCGAGCGCGGGATCGACGCCGCGGCAGCGAAGCGCGTCGGCGCGCTCCCGGAGCCGGGACACTGCGCCGTCGCCGTCGGCGCGCTCTCCGGCGGCTTTGAGTATCCGCTGAGCCATGTGGCGGTGCTGACGGACGCGATGATGATGCAGTCCGGCTTCCGCAGGGCGCGGCGCAGCAAAAAGCTCCCGGCGGACCGCAAGCGCCTCGCGAGCTGCGCCGATCTCGCCGTCGGCGACCTCGTTGTCCACGAGCACCACGGCATCGGGCGCTTCGCCGGGATCGTGCAGATGCGCGTCGACGGCGTGGACAAGGATTATATCAAGATCTGCTACGCCGGAACGGACACGCTCTATGTCCCGGCGACCCAGCTCGATCTTGTCAGCAAATATATCGGCGCGGGCGAGGACCGCCCCGTGAAGCTCAGCCGCATGGGGGGCGCGGAGTGGACCCGGACCAAATCCCGCGCCAAGGCAGCGGCGAAGGAGATGGCGGGCGAGCTCATCGCGCTCTATGCCGAGCGAAGACGCAAGCCGGGCCACGCCTTCGCGCCCGACTCGCCGTGGCAGGAGGAATTTGAGGAAGCCTTCGGCTATCAGGAGACGGACGACCAGCTCCGCTGCATCGCGGAGATCAAGCGCGATATGGAGTCCTCCGTGCCGATGGACCGCCTGCTCTGCGGCGACGTCGGCTACGGCAAGACGGAGGTTGCCCTGCGCGCGGTGATGAAGTGCGTGCTCGACGGCAAGCAGGCGGCGATCTTAGTCCCCACGACCGTGCTCGCCCAGCAGCATTACCAGACGGCGTCCCAGCGCTTTTTCGGATATCCCATCCGCATCGAGGTGCTCTCTCGCTTCCGCACCGCGGCGCAGATCAAGGCGACGAAGGCGGGCGTCGCGGACGGCAGCGTGGACATCGTGATCGGCACCCACGCGCTGCTGCAAAAGGACCTGCGCTTCAAGGACCTCGGTCTGCTCGTCGTGGACGAGGAGCAGCGCTTCGGCGTTTCCCACAAGGAGCGGCTCAAGGAGATGAGCCGCAACGTGGACGTGCTGACCCTCTCGGCGACGCCCATCCCGCGCACGCTGAACATGGCGATGAGCGGGCTGCGTGATATGTCCACGCTCGAAGAGCCGCCGCAGGACCGCATGCCGGTCCAGACCTATGTGATGGAGCACGACTGGGGCGTCGTGGCGGACGCCATCCGGCGCGAGGTGCAGCGCGGCGGGCAGGTCTATTACCTGCATAACGCCATCGAGAGCATCGAGCGCACGGCGGCGCGCATTATGAAGCTGCTGCCGGAGGTGACGGTCGCCGTCGCCCACGGCAAGATGGATCAGGAGAGCCTCACCGCCGTCATGGAGAGCATGGCGAGCGGGGAGGTGCAGGTGCTCGTCTGCACGACGATCATCGAGACGGGCATCGACATCCCGAACGTCAACACCCTCATCATCGAGGACGCCGACCGCCTCGGTCTCGCCCAGCTCCACCAGATCCGCGGGCGCGTGGGGCGCAGCAGCCGCCGCGCGAGCGCTTACCTCACTTACCGCAAGGACAAGATCCTGAGCGAGGTCGCGGAAAAGCGGCTCTCCGCCATCCGCGAGTTCGCGGAGTTCAACTCCGGCTTCCGCATCGCGATGCGCGATCTGGAGATCCGCGGCGCGGGCAACCTGCTCGGCGCGGAGCAGAGCGGACACATGAGCGACGTCGGCTACGATATGTATCTGCGCCTGCTGGAAGAAGCCGTGCTCGAAGAGCGCGGCGAAAAGCCGGAAACCCGCGCCGACTGCGCCGCGGACCTCGCCGTCAGCGCGAACATCCCGGAGCGCTATGTCCCCTCGCCGGAGCAGCGCATGGACCTCTACCGCCGCATCGCGCTCATCCGCACGGAAGCCGACGCCGACGACCTCACGGACGAGCTCATCGACCGCTTCGGCGATCCGCCCTCTTCCGTCAACGCGCTCATCCACGTTGCGCTGCTGCGCGGCGAGGCGACGCGCGCCGGCATCACGGACATCAGCCAGAAAAGCGGCTTCCTGCGCTTCACGCTCGGCGAATTTGACATGCAGCGCGTCTCCGCGCTTTACGCTCTGCCGGAGTATAAAAGCCGCGTCAAGGTCGAGGCGGGCGCGAAGCCCGCGCTCAGCCTGAAGCTCCAGAGCGGCAAGCGCGTCATCGAGTCCGCCCGCGCCTTCATCGCCGCTTACGCAAAAACCGGGGAGAGCGCGGAAAATAAAGCTTGACCGACCCCCGCCGCGTGGATTATAATATCAAAACACGGTTTTCCGTGAAAAGCAACACTATGAGTACAGCGGAAGGGTCTGTACGAAGAAAGGAAAGGTGCCATAAATCACCATGAAGCATCAGAAAATTTCCGGCATTTATGCCGACGCTTCTGCGTTTGACGGGCAGGAGCTGACGGTCTGCGGCTGGGTCCGCACCGTGCGCGACATGAAAAACTTCGGCTTTATCGAGCTGAATGACGGCAGCTGCTTCAAGTCGCTGCAGGTCGTATTTGAGAGGGGCTCCCTGAATAATTACGACGAGATCGCCCGCCAGAATGTTGGCGCCGCCCTCATCGTACACGGAACGCTGGTCTGCACGCCGGACGCCAAGCAGCCCTTTGAGCTGAAGGCGGACCGGATCGACGTGGAGGGCGCCTCCGCGCCGGACTATCCGCTCCAGAAAAAGCGCCACACCGTGGAGTTTCTGCGCACGATCCAGCACCTGCGCCCGCGGACGAACCTCTTCTCCGCGGCATTCCGCGTCCGCTCCGTCGCCGCGCAGTCGGTCCACGAGTTTTTCCAGCAGCGCGGCTTTGTTTACGTCAACACCCCCATCATCACCGGCTCCGACTGCGAGGGCGCGGGCGAGATGTTCCAGGTCACGACGCT
>CAVCTM010000121.1:0-5793 GCA_963605115.1 Pseudobutyrivibrio sp.
ACAGGGAGGCCTTTAAATTGTGCGGCTTCGCCACGTTGATAAGACTTTTTTGACAGTTTGAAAAAGCAGCCCCTCCCATTCCGGGAGGGGCTGCTTTTTGGTTACTGCTTGGGGGTCCCGTCCGCGTTGAACAGCGGCAGGGGGGCGAGGGTGATGATGTCGTCGCGCTTGGCGGCATCGCCTTCCGCCAGGATCGCCATGCGGCCGGCGATGATGCCGCCCGCGCGCTCGACGAGGATCTCCATCGCGTGCAGGGATTCGCCCGTGGAGATCACGTCGTCCAGAATGAGGATGCGCTTGCCGCGCATCTGCTCGGCGTCCGCCGTGTCGAGGACGAGGGTCTGCGCCCCGGCGGTGGTGATGGACTGGACCTTGACCTCCAGCACGCCGGTCATGTAGGCCTTGGGCTTCTTGCGGGCGAGAAAATACTTGTTCGCACCGCTCTGGCGCGCCATTTCGTAAAGCAGCGGAATGGCCTTCGCCTCCGGCGCGATGAGGTAGTCATACTCCGGCGCGCGCTTCAGCAGCTCCGCGGCGCAGTGGACCGTCAGCTCCACATCGCCGAAAATGACGAACGCGCCGATGAGCAGCTCGTCATTCACGGGGCAGAGCGGAAGCGCCCGCTTTAGTCCGGCGATGTCTATCTCGTATGTCATGGTTTCTATTCCTCCTTGAAAATAAGGCAAATCGGTCTCCAACGCTCTATTATATTCGGGCGCGGCGGAAAAATCAAGAGTTTTCAAGCGGGAGACCGAGGATCGCGCGGCGCAGCAGGTCGAAGGCGTGGCTCGCGCTGAGCGTGCGGATGCGCGAGCGGTCGCTCCGCTCGCCGAGGCGCAGGGCGCGCACCGTATCGCCGCCGGGCGCCGCGAGCCCGACGAACACGGTGCCGACCGGGTGTACCCCGTCGCCGTCCGGTCCGGCGAGACCGGTGACGCCGATGCCGTAGTCCGCGCCGAGGCGCTCGCGCACGCACACGGCGAGCTGCCGCGCCACCTCCGCGCAGACCGCGCCCTGTGTCTCCAGCACGGCGGGGTCCACGCCGAGGAGCATTTTCACCTCGTTCGTGTAAACGGTGACGCCGCCGCGGAAGGCGGCGGACGCGCCGGGCAGGTCCGTGAAGCGCTTCGCGATGAGCCCGCCGGTGCAGCTCTCCGCCGCGGCGAAGGTCTCGCCCCGCTCCGTGAGCAGGCGAAGCACGACGGCTTCCAGCGAGGGGACGTCCACGCCGTAAACGATGTCGCCCAGCACCTCGCGCACGCGCGCGAGGACGGGCACCATCATCGTCTCGGCGGCGCCGGCGCTCTCCGCCTTCGCCGTCACGCGCAGCCGCACCTCGCCCTCGCTCGCGTAGGGCGCGAGGGTCGGGTTCTGCAGCGTGTCCATCTCCGGGCGCAGCAGCGCCTCGATCGCGCTCTCGCCCATGCCGAAGGTCATCAGATTATGCGAAAAGATCTGTCCGCCGCCGGCTCTGCGCAGAAAGTCCCGCGCGCCGTGGTCCAGCATCGCGCGCAGCTCCTTCGGGGGACCGGGGAGGATGACGACGGTCTTGCCCGCCGCGGTGAAGCCGCAGCCGGGGGCGGTGCCGCAGGTGTTGTAAAACGGCGTGCAGCCGACGGGGAGATAGCACTGCTTGCGGTTATTTTCCGTCACGGGCAGCCCCTGCGCGGCGAAAAATGCGTCGATGTCCGCGCTCGCGCGATCGTCGAAATACATCTCGCAGCCGAAGGCGCGGCAGACGGTCTCCTTCGTGAGATCGTCGCAGGTGGGACCGAGCCCGCCGGTCGTAATGATGCAGTCGGCGCGCGATTTCGCCGTCTCCAGCGCGGCGGCGAGCCGGGCGGGGTTGTCGCCCACGACGGAGTGCCAGTAGACGTTGATGCCGAGCTCGCTGAGCGCGACGGAGAGGTCCCGCGCGTCCGTGTTCACGATGTTGCCGAGCAGTATTTCCGTGCCGACGGAGAGAATTTCCGCGTTCATACGCCGCCGACCTCCAGCGTGAGGTGCTCCGCGCCGCGGACGGCTTCCTCCACGAGCGCGTCGACGTCCAGCGCGGCCTCGGCGTCCTCCGCCTTCGCGACGGTCGGGCGCAGCTCCGGGTGGCGCGGCGTGAACACCGTGCAGCAGTCCTCGTAGGGCAGGATGGAGGTCTCGAAGGTGCCGATGCGCCGCGCGAGGCGGACGATCTCCTCCTTGTCAAAGCCGATGAGCGGGCGCAGCACGGGACGGGTGCAGACCGCCTCCGTCACCGCCATGGCGGACATGGTCTGGCTCGCGACCTGACCGAGATTTTCGCCCGTGACGATCGCGCCGCAGCCGTTGTCGGCGGCGATGCGGTCGGCGATGCGCATCATAAAGCGGCGCATTAGGATGGTGAAATAAGCCTCCGGGCATTTATCCCGGATCTCCTCCTGAATGTGGGTGAAGGGCACGATGCAAAGGCGCATCCTGCCGCACCACGCGGTGAGCTCCTGCGCGAGCTCGACGACCTTTTCCTTCGCCGCCTCGCTCGTGTAGGGGAAGGAGAAAAAGTGGACCGGGATGAGCCGCACGCCGCGCTTTGCGATCATGTAGCTGCTGACCGGAGAGTCGATGCCGCCGGAGAGCAGCGTCACGGCGCTGCCGTTGCAGCCGACGGGCATGCCGCCCGCGCCGGGCGTCGGCGTGGAGTGGACATACGCGGCGAGGTCGCGGACCTCGACGTGGACGGTCAGCTCCGGGTCGTGGACGTCCACGGCGGTGTCCGGGAACGCCTCGGCAAGCTCGCCGCCGACATACTGGCTGAGCTGGATGCTCGTCATCGGAAACGCCTTGTCGCTCCGGCGGGTCTCCACCTTGAAGCTTTTTGCCGCGCGCATATCGTCCGCGAGGTATTCGATCGCCTTCGCCGCGATCGCCTCCGCGCTTTTTTCGCAGGCGGCGGCGCGGCTGAGCGCCACGACGCCGAACACGGTCTTCAGCGCGTCGAACGCGCTGTCAATGTCCGCGTCCGCCTCCGGCTCCACGTAGACCGTGGACTGGATGGCGTAAACGCGGAAGGCGCCATGGGGCTTTATCCGGCGGCGGAGGTTCGCAATGAGCCGCTGCTCAAAGGCGCGGCGGTTCTGACCCTTCAGGACGATCTCGCCCTGCTTGAGCAGTATCATATCGTTCATGTTTCGGGGTATCTCCCTTACCTTGTCGTAGTTTCAGTCGGCGAAGAGCAGCCCGTCCAGAACCGCCCATGCATAGCCGTAGCTGCCGTCCGCGGTCTCGATCTCGAAGCCGTCGCGCAGGTGGAGCCAGAGCGCGTCGGCGCTCTCCTTGCCGCTCGCCGCGGCGCAGAGGACCCATGCAGCGTCGTCCGAGCCGAGCAGCGTCAGCTCCGTGCCGATGGCGAGGGGGATGGTCTCCGCTGCCTCGTCCGCGCTCGCGCGGGCGGCGGTCGGCTCCAGCACCGTGACGGTCTGGGGCTGGCGGGCGTAATAGACCTCCTCCGCCACGCGGGTGATCTCCCCGTCTTCGAGCCGGTAGCTCGCGTCGCCGAACCATGTCTGGAGCACGGTGTAGCGCAGGTAGCCCTCGATCGTACCGTCGCCGGGGAAGGTCAGGGGTGTGTCAACGCTGTCCATGCGGACGAGCCCCGGCACGCCGCCGAGATACGTCAGCGCACCGTTTTCATAGCGGAAAAAGTTCGTGAAGGGGTCGTCGCTCGGACCGAGGTCCTGAATGGCGATCTCCAGCGTGCCGTCCGCGCGGTCGATGTCCGTGAGCGCCCAGTAGCCCTCGTCCGGGTCGGCAAGCTGGGCGGTGTCAAAGCCGCGGAGCGCGTCCGTGAGGTCCTCGCCGTTCACGGAGAGGCAGGGGCTGCGATAGCCGTATTCATCCGGCTCGGTGAGGGAGACGCAGACGGTCTCCTCCGCGCCGTCGCCGTCAATGTCCGCCCGTGCCGCTTCGCCGACGGGGAAGGCGAGGGGATAGGGGCTCGGCGTCTCCGCCGGCTCCGGCGTGGGGCTCACCGGCTCCGGTGCGGGAGCGGTGGGCTCCGGCGCGGCGGTCGGTTCGGGGTCGGTTTTTTTGCCGCAGGCGGAAAAGAGCGCGAGCAGCAGAGTCAGGGATAAAAGAACGGAAATCAGCTTTTTCATGGCGTTATTCTCCTCCTTCAAAGCGATAACTTCGGTACTGTACAGCCTCGGCGATGTGCGCCGGGGCGATCTCCTCGCTTCCGGCGAGGTCGGCGATCGTGCGCGCGACGCGCAATATGCGGTCATAGCTCCGCGCCGTGAGTCCCAGCGCGTCGAACGCGCCGCGCATCAGCTCCTCGCATTCGGGGCTGAGCGCGCAGTGGCGCTGCATCTCCTTCGGCTGCATATAGGCGTTGCAGCTCGTGGCGCTTTCGGCGAAGCGGGCATGCTGGCGCTGCCGCGCGGCGTTGACGCGCGCGCGGATGGCGGCGGAGGGCTCCCCGGCGGGCTTGGCTTTGAGCTCGTCAAAATCGAGCGAGGGGACCTCCACGATGATGTCGATGCGGTCGAGCAGGGGACCGGAAACGCGGCTGTGGTACTGGCGCACGGAGCTCGGCGAGCAGGTGCAGCGTCCGCTCGGATGGCCGTACCAGCCGCATTTGCAGGGGTTCATGGCGCAGACGAGCATAAAGCGGCTCGGATAAGTATAGCTGCCCGCGGCGCGCGAGATGGTGAGCCGTCCGTCCTCGAGCGGCTGGCGCAGCACCTCCAGCGTCTCGCGGGAAAATTCCGGCAGCTCGTCCAAAAACAGAATGCCGGTGTGGGCAAGGCTGATCTCGCCGGGGCGCGGATTGCTGCCGCCGCCGCTCATCGCCACGGAGGACACCGTGTGGTGGGGCGAGCGGAAGGGCCGCTGGGTGACGACGGGGCTCTCCGCCCCGGTGTTGCCCGCGACGGAGTGGATCTCCGTTGCCTCGGTCATTTCCTCGCGGCTCATGTCCGGCAGAATGCCGGGCAGACGCTTCGCGAGCATGCTCTTGCCGGAGCCCGGCGGACCGATGAGCAGCACGTTGTGTCCGCCCGCGGCGGCGACCTCCAGCGCGCGCTTTACGTTGTCCTGCGCCTTCACGTCGGAAAAGTCCGGCACCGGCAGCGCGAGCGCGGCGAGATCCGGCTCCGCCGCCGGGGGGATGGGAACGTCGCCGCAGA
The DNA here is from genome assembly GCA_963605115.1 of Pseudobutyrivibrio sp. Lineage (GTDB taxonomy): Bacteria > Bacillota > Clostridia > Oscillospirales > Oscillospiraceae > SVKR01. Next base: position 5,154 of record CAVCTM010000121.1, read on the forward strand.
GGTGGGCGAGCAGCTCCGGCACGGTTTTGACGGGGTAGACCGTCACGCCCTCGGCAAAGGCTGCCTCCGCCGCGTTCGCCGCCGGGACGTAGAGCGAGCGGATGCCCTGCCGCGCCGCGGCGAGCGCCATGGGCAGCGCGCCGTGGATGGGGCGCAGCTCCCCGGTGAGACTGAGCTCGCCGAGAAACGCCGCGTCCGCGGGAAGGCGCTTTAAGTCCCCGCTGCATTGCAGGATGCCGAGCAGGATCGGCAGGTCGTAGAGCGTGCCTGCCTTGCGCGTATCCGCCGGGGCGAGGTTGATGGTGAGGCGGCTGACGGGGTATTTCAGTCCGCTGTTTTTGATCGCGGCGCGCACGCGGTCGCGCGCTTCCTTCACCGCCGTGTCCGGCAGACCGACAAGATCAAAGCCGGGCAGACCGTTGGAGAGAAAGCACTCCACGCGCACCTCATAGCCCCCAATGCCGAGCAGCCCAAGGGAGCGGACGCAGGATACCATAATGAGCCTCCTTTTTGTGGGATTAGTCTAAAAAGCCTCGCAGAGTTTGCGGCGCGCCCTAAAGGACTAGCGCCTTCGGCGCGTCGCACCCGCAAATAAGATTCAATCCATTTTTCGGCGCGACACGTGCGTGCCGAAAAATAC
>CAVCTM010000122.1:0-5761 GCA_963605115.1 Pseudobutyrivibrio sp.
CTCCAGTCAGCCTTCGGCTGACAGCCTCCCTTGCACAGGGAGGCCTTTAAATTTGTGCGCCTGCGGCGCTTGGATATGATTCAACGCCAAAGGCGTCCTCCCGGTTGACTTAAGCCAGCATGACCGTGAAATACACCCGCGTGCCGCTTCCCTCCTCGCTTTCGATCCAGATCTTTTCGCGGAGGGCGGTGCAGGTCTCCTTGGCGATGGCAAGTCCGAGACCGCTGCCGGTGTCGTTGTTGCCGCCGCGCCCCTTATAGAAGCGCTCGAACACGAGCGGCAGGTCCTCCGCGGGGATCCCGACGCCGTCGTCGGCGATGCAGAGCACGGCGCGGCCGCGGCGGGTCTCCGCCGAGAGCGACACGCAGCCGCCCTCGCTGACGAACTTGCGCGCGTTGGAAAAGAGCGTGCTCATCACCTGCGTGAGCAGCGCGGGGTCCGTATAGAGCGCCGTCAGCGCGCGGACGCCGTCCGTCATGGCGAAGCGGACGCCGATGAGCTCGCAGAGCGCCTCCTGCTCGCGCGCAAGGGGCTTGATGATGTCCTCCGCGGCGACGAGCTGCATATCCGGCTTGATCGCGCCGGACTGGAGCTTTGCGATGGTCAGCGCGTCGCGTATCATACGCTCCTGCCGGTTCGCCTCGCCGATGATGAGCCCGTAATAAAGATTCCGCTCGTTCTCGTCCGCGCCGTCTCTGCCGTCCGTGAGCGCCTCGGTCAGCGCGCGGATGGAGGAGATGGGCGACTTCATCTCGTGGGTGATATTGTCGATATACCGCCGCCGTGCAGCCTCATAGCGGCGCTGAACGCGCAGCGTTCCGGCGAGGAAGCCGACCGTGATGAGGAAAAAAAGCGTAAACACAACGAGGTAGCCGGCCATCGTCTCCACGAGGTCGGGCAGCTCGCGGATCCAGAAAAACGCGCCCGTGGTCCGCCCCTCCGTCCGGATGGGGAGCCCGATATAGAGAAGGGACGTGTAGCCCACCTTGGAGAGATTTTTCACGAAGGGAAAGATGAAAAGCTGGCGCTTCCCGGCGAGGACCTCGTCGATCTTGTCCTCGGTCTGGAGGACAAAGTTGATGGAAAACTGGTCGCCGTTCATGCGGAAAAAGTTTTCAAATTTTCCGTTTTCGTCATAGATGACCGCCGCCATGCCGCCGTTGCGCCAGCTGCTGACGCGGCCGTTCGCCGTGTACTCCGTGACGCACTGGGAGGCATAATACTCCTGACTTTTGCGCTTCCACTCGCCGGGCATGTAGGTGATGATGACGAGACCGCCGATGAGCCCGGCGAGATAGATGCAGGTCAATATCGCGGCGACGACGCCGGGGTGCATCGGTTTTTTCATCGCTTTTCCTCTAATTTATACCCCACGCCGAAGACGGTGGAGATATCGAAATGCAGCTTGCGCTTTGCGTCCGGGAAGAGCTTGCGGCGCAGGCGGGTGATCACGGTGTCCACCATGCGCACCTCGCCGGCGTATTCATAGCCCCAGACGTCGTTGATGATGTGCTCGCGCGTGATGACCTGCCCGGCGTGGGCGAGCAGATAGCAGAGGCACTTGAACTCCTTGGCGGAGAGCTTGACCTCCTCCCCGGCGACGTAGCACTCGAAGCTCTCCGGGTAGCAGGTGAGCTCCGCGAGCTCAAGCTTGCGCTTTTTCGCCGGCGCGCAGCTCCGCCGCTGCATGAGCTTTTTGGCGCGCAGCAGCACCTCGTGGGGCGAAAAGGGCTTCGCCACATAGTCGTCCGCGCCGGTCTGGAGCCCTAAAATGCGGTCGATGACGTCCCCCTTCGCGGAGAGCATCAGGATCGGCACATCGCTCGTTTTCCGGATCTCCAGACAGAGGTCCCGCCCGTTCACGTCGGGCAGCATCACGTCCAGGATCAGAAGGTCCGGGTCCTCCTCGCGCAGCAGCGCCAAGCACTCCGCCCCGTTCGTCGCCGTAAGCACGGCGTAGCCGTCCTCTTCAAAGTAGCCGCGCAGACTGACCGGAACGGCAGGCGTATCGTCGCAGATGATGATACTTCTCATGTTCTCTTCTTCCCTCTTCTTTTTGTCCAAATTGCTGTTTTTCTTTGGAAAAACCTCCCGCGCAATTTGTCAAATTATACCATATTCCATTCCACGAAACAAGAGGCATTCTGAACAAAAATCCGACCGGCGCATTTTGCGCCGGTCGGCGTGCGGACTTTTTTGCTCAGGGTATCAGGTGAACTCGCTGTCGATCTTGTCGGCAAGCTCCTTGTCGCCGAAGGCGAGGATGTTGCGGACCATATCGAGCAGGAATGCAACGCAGAGGGCTGCCATAGAAGCCACGACGACCCAGTAGAAGGGGTAGATGATGATCTTCAGAACGCCGGTGGTGTAGTGGGCGTTGTAGGCGACGATGGCCTGCTTCGCCGCGGCGTAGCCGACGAGGACGGAGGCGACGGCGGAGAGCAGATTGTTGATCGCCATCAGACCGCACTTGAGCTTGACCGGGAACAGGCGGATGACGAGCGAGATCATAACGTGGCCGTGCTCGGTCTGGGTATAGGCGAAGGCGGCGAACACCGCGCAGATCATGACGCGCTCCACGATCTCATAGACGCCGAGGATGGCGCTGCCGGTGATGTAGCGGACGATGACGTCCACGACCGTGATGATCATGATGAAGAAGAAGCCGACATAGCTGATGCTGGAGATCGCGCCGGTGATCGTTTTGATGACCTTTTCGATTTGATCGATCTTACGCATATCTGGCACCTCCTTAACCGACGCCGTAGACCGCGTTGGGGATCCACAGCGCGATGTTCGGGAAGAAGCAGAGGATGATGATCGTCACGAACAGCGGGATACAGAAGGGCAGCGAGCCCTTGAATATCTGCGCGAGCGGCACGTCCCGCGCGATGCCGGAGATGACGTAGCAGCTGGTGCCGACCGGCGGGGTGATGAGGCCGAGCTGCATCACGAGGATGATGATCACGCCGAACCATGTGGCGTCGAAGCCGAGCTCGGTCATGATGGGCAGGAACACGGGGACGGTCATCATCATCATCGGCAGCGCGTCCATCAGCATACCCATGATGAAGTAGATGAAGACGATCGCGCCGAAGACGACCCAGCGGTTGACGTTCAGCGTCATAACGGTGCGGGCAAGACTCATCGGCATGTTGGTGATGGTGAGGAAGTTGCCGAACACGGTCGCGCCGATGAGGATGAGGTAAGTCATGCCGGAGGTCTTTACGGTGTCCTTCATCACGGCGAAGAACGCCTTCCAGGTGAACTTCCTGAGGATGATCATCAGCAGCATCGCGACGAAGGCGCCGGCGGCGGCTGCCTCGTTGATCGTGTACCAGCCGGTGAACATGCCGATGAACACGACGCCGAAGAGGATGACCATCGGGATAAGACCGATGAGGGAGCGCAGGATCTCCGCCGCCTTATAGCGGACGCGGCCCGGCGCGAGGGACGGATTGATCGCGATCAGGACGAAAACGGTAACGCAGACGAGAATGGACTCCAGAATGCCGGGCAGGATGCCGGCGGAGAACAGACGGCCGATGGAGACCATCGCGAGCAGACCGTAAATGATCATCGGGGAGCTGGGCGGGATCATAATGCCGATCGTGCCGCCGACGGAGATCGTGCCGCAGGTCAGGGAATCCTTGTAGCCGTACTTGCGCATTTCGGGGATGGAGACGGTGCCGACGGTGGCGGCGGTAGCCTGAACGGAGCCGCAGATGGCGCCGAAGCAGGCGCAGGCGCCGACAGTGGCGCAGGCGAGACCGCCGGGCAGACGGCAGAGCAGCTTGTCGCAGGCGTTATAAAGCCCGCTGCTGACGCCTGAGGCGAAAGCAAAGTTGCCCATCAGGATGAACAGGGGGATAACGGTCAGTGCGTAAGTGGACGCCTGCGTCATCGGAACGGTGCTCAGCACGCCGAGCGCCGCCTTGAAGTTGACGACGTAAGCGTATCCGAAAAAGCCGACCAGCAGCATCGCCCAGCCGATGTTCATGCCATTGAACATCAGGATAAGCAGAATGACGATGCCGAGGATGGCTACCATATTCAAGCTCATAATCGCATTTTCCTCTCTTTTTTAAGCGGTGTGGGTGATTTCGGAGGCTCGCTCTCCCCCCCTGCGGGAAGGGCGCCGGGGGTCGACGCCCTCCGCAGGGTCAATCGGGAGAGAGAGGGGAGAAAATCCTTATGAAAAAGGCTGGTGCTTTTCTCTTGAAACGTTAGGGAGCGTACTTCTCGGCAAGCTCCATGGCCTTGTCGACGTATGCCTGCGCATCAAAGCCGTCCACGCCGTACTTGACGACCCAGTCCTTGATGTACTGCTCGGCAGCGGGACGGAAGGAATCCAGATCCGCGCCTTCGGGATAGATGATGGTGGAGTTATACTTGGTCTGCGCGAGCTCGCGGACCTCGTCGCTCTTGGCGTCGGTGTCCTTCGCGGCGGCGATGGAGAGAGTGCGGCCGGCATGCTCGTCGATGATCTTCTGGAGATCCTCCGGGATCTCGTTCCAGCTGTCCTGATTCATCAGCAGCGCGAACGGTGCGCAGAAGAACGGCATCTCGGTGTAATACGGGGTGACTTCGTAGAGCGCGTAGGAGTCAACGCCGGGGTAGTCGATCATGTAAGCGTCGATGACGCCCTTCTCGACGGACTGGAAGATATCGCTCGGCGCGAAGGTCATCGGGGTGGCGCCCCAGGCGACCGCCATATCAGCGGGAGTACCGGCGGAGACGCGGACCTTCAGACCCTTGATCTCGTCCAGATTGTGGACGGGCTTGGTGGAGCAGATGATGTTGTTCGCGTTCGTGAACAGGCACATCACCTTGTAGTTGGAAAGCTCCTTCTGAAGCTCCGGGCTGTAATCCATCAGATCCCAGAGCACGTTCGTCGCCTGCTCCGCGGTCTCGATACCGGTCATCGGGAGGGACACGACGTCCGTCAGGGGGAACTGTCCGGCAAAGATGTTGGTGTAGCACATCGCCATGTCGCAGGTGCGCTGCTTCACGGCGTCGAGCGCGTCGGTCATGGAAGCGAGGGTGCCGCCGGCATAAACGGTGATCTCAACGCGGCCGTTCGTCGCCTCTTTGATCTCGTCCGCCCACTTCTGAAGGAAAACGGTCTTGTGCGCCTGGCTGGAATCATGGAAGGACAGGGACAGGCGGTAGACCTTTCCGTCGTCCTTCTTGCCGCCGGCGCTGCTGCCGCCACCGCCGCCGCAGGCGGCGAAAAGGCTCACGCACAGGACAAGCGCAAGGACCAGTGCAAGGGTCTTTTTCCAGTTCTTCATTCTTTTTGTTCCTCTCTTTCAAAATCTCCCGGCTTCCCCGCCGGGGTTGTTAACGGAATATTAACACAATGTGAACAGAAAATCTCCCCCTTTTCGTCAAAAAGTTGTGACATTTTTGTGTCAGGTGAAGTTTAAAGGCTCCCCTGTGCAAGGGGAGCTGGCGCGGCGCAGCCGCGACTGAGGGGTTGTAAGCTGGCGAAAACGCCAAGCTCGGATGTTGCGGAAGCTTACAACCCTCCAGTCAGCGCTTGCGCGCTGACAGCCTCCCTTACACAGGGAGGCCTTTAAAACTTGCGGTTTCGCTTCAGATATGCTATAATCGCCTCATCCCACCCCGGAGGAATTTTGTATTATGAAACGCTCATCTGTCTTTCTCGTGATACTGCTGCTCGTGGTCATCGCCGCCGCGGTGCTGAGCGTGCTGCTCTTTTTCGGCGACGCGAAGGACCCGGAGCCGACCCAGCAGG
>CAVCTM010000123.1:0-5581 GCA_963605115.1 Pseudobutyrivibrio sp.
TATCCTTTTTTAGGCGCGCTTCGTTGATGCGGGCCATAAGGAGCTCGTGGATGAGTTCCTCGCGGGTCATGGACTCGTAGTCGGCGAGCCCGGCGGGAGCCGCGGCGTAGTTTCTTCGCTTTCCGCGCTTGGCGGGGAGGCCGTAGGCGTCGCGGTAAAGGCGCATGTAGTTTCTGGCGGTGTCGGGGCTGATGCCATACTCCTCCCCAGCCTCGAAGCGGCTCAGCTCACCGGAATAGACCCGCCGCCCGATCTCGATCCGTTCTTTTTCGCTGTACTTCACAATAAGCCTCCTGTTCAAATTCCAAAAGCTTCGTGTCCAGTGTCCCACATTTCCCTGTCCCCATTTTCTCATACACCCCGCCCTAAATCTACCCCCTTTGTGTCCAAAATTAGCTTACCACTTCACAAAGGCACAGTTAAGGAGGGACCCAATCGAAAGGGCCCCTCCTTAGCTGTGCCTTTGCCTTCTGTCCCCGACGCGCCGAAGGCGCTAGTCCTTTAGGGCAGCGCGAAACACTCCTTCAAATCCCCGCGGCGAAGCCGCACAAATTACTCAAACTGCGCGGCATAGAGCCGGTAATACGCCCCGCGCTTTGCCATCAGCTCGCTGTGGGTCCCCTGCTCCACGACGTCGCCGTGGTCCACGACGAGGATGTTGTCCGCCTGCCGGATCGTGGAGAGGCGGTGGGCGATGGTGAAGCAGGTCTTGCCGCGCATCAGCTCGTGCATCGCATGCTGCACCTGCCGCTCCGTGCCGGTGTCGACGTTGCTGGTCGCCTCGTCGAGAATGAGCATGCGCGCGTCGTAGAGCATGGCGCGGGCGATGGTGAGCAGCTGCTTCTGCCCCTTGGAGATGTTGCCGCCGTCGGCTTGGATTACGGTGTCATAGCCCTCCGGGAGCTGCATGATGAACGAGTGGATGTGCGCCGCCTTCGCCGCGGCGACGACTTCATCGAGCGCCGCGCCCTCCTTGCCGTAGGCGATGTTTTCAAACACGGTGCCCTGAAAGAGCCATGTGTCCTGCAAGACCATCGCCCACGCGCGGCGCAGGCTCGCGCGCGTATAGCCGCGCAGCTCGCCGCCGTCGAGATAGATCGCGCCGGAATCCGGGTCGTAAAAGCGCATGAGCAGGTTGATGATCGTCGTTTTGCCCGCCCCGGTGGGTCCGACGATGGCGATCTGGCTGCCGGGCTGGGCGTCCAGACTGAGGTCGTGGAGCACGGTGCGCCCCGGCTCATAGCCGAAGCTCACGTGGTCGAGCGCAACGTGGCCCTCCGCGCGCTCTAACACGGCGGCGTCCGGCGCGTCGGCGGTCTCCTCCGCCTCGTCGAGCAGGCGGAACACGCGCTCGGCTGCGGCGAGCGCGGAGAAGAGCTCGTTTATGATGTTTGCGATCTCGTTGATCGGACCGGAGAACTTGCGCGAATAGAGCACGAAGGACGAGATCTGACCCAAATCGACGCTGCCGAGCATATAGAGCAGCGAGCCGAACACGGCGATGAGCGTCAGCAGCACGTTGTTGATGCCGTTCATCGTCGGACCGATGGAGATGCCGTAGCGGTCGGCGTCATAGTAGGCGTCCGCCGCGGTGCGGTTCACGCCGTCGAAGCGCTCGCAGACCTTCGTCTCATAGGCATAGGCCTGGATCGTGCGCTCGCCGCTCAGCATCTCCTCCACGAAGCCGTTCAGCTCGCCGTATTTGCGCGAGCGCTTGGAAAAGCGCGGCTGGGTACGCTTGCGCATCCACATCGTAAAGAGCACGCTCACCGGCAGCGTTACCGCCACGGTCAGGCAGAGCAGCGGCGAGATGCGCAGCATCATGACGAGCGAGCCGACGACGGTGACGACGCTGGTCAGGATCTGCACCACGTCCGTGGAGAGGCAGGTGCTCACAACGTCGACGTCGTAGGAGACGCGGCTGATGATGTCGCCGGCGCTGCTGCGGTCGAAATAGCCGACGGGCAGGCGCATGAGCTTTTCAAACACGTCGCGCCGCATGCGGTAAGCCACGCGCTTGCTGACGCGCACCATCACGAAGTTGATCGCGATCGTGAGCAGGGAGGAGGCGGCGTAGACGATGAGCATGCGCTCGGCGTAATACCAGACGAGAGGTAAGTCCACCTTGCCGGGTCCCGCTGCGGCGGCGCGGATGGCGCTGCCCGCGAGCGTGGGTCCGAGCAGGGCGAGAACGTTGCTGAGGAAGCTCAGCACGATAACGGCGGCGAGGACGGGGCGGAACGCCGCCAGATAGCGCAGCAGCCGCCGCAGCGTGCCGCGCGTGTCCTTGGGCTTTTTCATTACGGTAACAGGCACCATGGCTTATTCCCCCTCCCCCATCTGCGTTTCGTAAATATCCCGGTACTGCGCGTTTTCCGCCAGCAGCGCAGCATGGGTGCCGAGACCGGTGACGCGCCCTTCGTTGAGCACAAGGATCTGGTCCGAGCCCATGATGGAGCTGACGCGCTGGGCGACGACGATGCTCGTCGCGCCGCCGTGATGGGCGCGGATGGCGGCGCGCACCGCCGCGTCCGTGCGGTAATCAAGGGCGCTGGAGGCGTCGTCGAGGACTAAGATCTCCGGGTCCGCGGCGAGCGCGCGGGCGATGAGAACGCGCTGGCGCTGGCCGCCGGAGAGGTCCACGCCGTGGATGGCGGCGCGGTGGGCAAAGCCGTCCGGGTAGCGTCCGATGAACTCCGCCGCGCCCGCGTCCGCCGCTGCTGCGGCGAGCTGCTTATCGTCCACGTCGCGCCCGAAGCGGATGTTCTCCGCGAGGGTGTCGGCGAAAACGGCGTCGTTCTGGAACACGACCCCGAAGCGGCGGCGCAGCTCCGCGGGGTCATAGCTGCGCACGTCGCGCCCGTCGACGTAAATTCTGCCGGACGTGCAGTCGTAAAAGCGCATGAGCAGGCGGATGATCGTCGTCTTGCCGCAGCCCGTCGGACCGATGATGCCGAGCGAGCCGCCGCGCGGGACGGAGAAGCTGACGTCGCTGAGGCTCATCTGGCGCTCCCCGCCGGCGAAGCCCGCACCGCCGCTTGCCTCGTCTTCCGCGCCGTAGCGGAAGGAAACGTGGTCGAAGACGATGAACTCCGGACTCTCCGGTTTTCCGCCCGCGGTCTCCGGCAGGGCATAGAGCGCCTCCGGCTGGTCGATGACCTCGGCGATGCGCCGCGCGGAGGCGTTGGCTTTCGAGAGCATCAGGAACACGCGGTTGAGGCCCATCACGCCCATCAGGATCATGTTGAAATAAGTAAGGAAAGACAGAATAACGCCCGGCTCGATCCGCCCCGCGTTCACGCGCTTCGCGCCGACGATCACGACCAGAACGAGCCCGATGTTCAGAAACAGCGTCATCACCGGACCGGGCAGGCTCATTACCGCGCCCGCGTGCCGCTCGTGGCGGTTCATCTCCGCGTTCACGCCCTCGAAGCGGGCGCACTCGTGGGATTCCTTGCTGAGCGCCTTCACGACGCGGATGCCGGTGATGTTCTCGCGCATCACGCGCACCACGCCGTCCACGCTGCGCTGCACGCGGTCATAAAGCGGGATGCCCCGCAGCGAAACGCCGACGACCACGGCGAGCACGATCGGGACCATGACGCAGAGGATGAGGCTCAGTCCGGGGTCCATGACGAGCGTCACGATGATCCCGCCGAGCAGCATGATCGGCGCGCGCACGCCGATGGACGGCACCATGCGGATGCAGTCCTGCACATTGTAGGAGTCGGAGGTCATGCGCGAGGTGAGCGAGGGCAGCCCGATGGCGTCCGCCTGCCCGCCGGAGAGCGTCAGCGAGCGGCGGAAGAGGTCGCGCCGGATCTCATAGGTCGTCTGCGCCGAGATGCGCACCGCCCTGCGGTTCGCGTAAATATTCGTGCGCCAGACCAGGAGCGCGAGCAGCAGCATCACGCCGCCCCAGAGAAAGATCTCCCCGGCGCTCCGCCGCGGGGCAACGTCGTCGATGAGGTGTTCGAGCACGTAGGGGAGCAGCAGCTCCAGAAACGTTGCGGCGAGCTTCACGAGGATGACGGAGAGATAAGCCCAGCGATAGCTTTTTACATAGCGCCACATAAAGCCCATGGCGTCAGATCACCCCGCTTTCCTTCCACGCGCGCTGGAGCTTTTCCAGCAGCGCGGTCAGCTGCTCCTGCTCCTCCGGCGTCAGCACGTCCAGCAGCGCCGGGGCGGGGCAGTCGACATGGTGCGCGAGCACCTCCGCGCCGCGCTCCGTGAGGCTCAGCGCCACGCTGCGGCGGTCCGTGTCGCGGCGGCGGCGGGTCAGCAGCCCTTTGTTTTCGAGCTTCGTGATGAGCTCGCTCGCCGAGCCGGGGCGGATGCCCAGCGCCTCCTGCACCTGCCGCGGCGAGGCGTCCCCGGCGCTCAGCAGGCGCAGCACCGCATGCTGCTGCTGCCCCGGCTCGCTGTGGTAATAAAGCACCCGATTGCACCGCCGCAGCAGATGCGTAAGCCGCTCCTCCCGCGTCTCCTCCCCGAATGCCTTTTCATGATGATCATGCATCGTCCCATCTCCTTCTCTGTTTCGGCACCTAAATACTTTACGCTCCAAGCATAGCACCGATGGACCGGGATTGCAAGAAAAATATTTCGGCTGCCGAAATAAAAAAGAAAAGGCGTATTCCTTGCGGAAAAGACGCGGAATGCTATTGAATTTCCACTGGCGCTTTTGTATAATGTCGCTGTGGCAGCGGTTTGCTGCGGAAAAATGAACAGGGAGGAATAGATAAACATGGAAAAAAAGAAAGGGATCCGGATCCGCTCGTTTTTGCTGGGCGTCTGCGTGACGGCGCTTCTGAGCGCGCTCGCCATGACCGCTGTCGCGGCGGGGCAGTCGAAGACCATCAATGTCGCCACCGGCGTGAACCTTTACATGGACGACCGGCAGGTCATCCCCACGGACGCAAACGGCAACCCCGTGGAGGTGTTCATTTATAACGGCACGACTTACGTCCCGGTCCGCGCGGTCAGCAATCTGTTCGACACGCCGATCCAGTGGGACGGTCAGACCTACGGCGTTTATATCGGCAAGCACAGCAGCACAAAGCCCGCGGCATATCTGGAGGAGCTGGAGCCGTTTACGGGCAAGGAGCTGTGGACTACGAGCAGCGAGGAATATCTGATCGACAACATGGGGACACGGAGGAGCCATGTGCTGGGCGGCGAGTTCGATAATGTCTACTACCTTAATGGGAATTATACATCCATGACCGGAACACTGTATCAGCCGAAAAAATATAATAACGATGACGATTATATGTATCTGGAGGTATACGGAGATGACAGGCTGCTGTATGAGGCGAGCGTGACCGGCGGCGTTTTCCCAATTGATTTCAACATCGACCTGACCGGCGTGCTGAAGCTGCGCGTTAAATGGCGTGACTCACACAGTGAATACGCGTACATCAGTGTCTACGGAGAACTCTGCGAGGTCGCCCTCTGGACCTGACGGACAAGATGCAAAACAGCCCGGACTTTCGTGTCCGGGCTGTTTTGCCGAGAGTATCAAAAAAACCTGCAAGCTGCGGTTTTAAAGGCTCCCCTGTGCAAGGGGAGCTGGCGC
>CAVCTM010000124.1:0-5528 GCA_963605115.1 Pseudobutyrivibrio sp.
GGAAGTGGAGCTGACCATCGTCAAGGTGGGCGAGACGTACACCTTCAAGATGCCCGGCAGCAACGTCACCGTGAACGCCACCTTCATGGAGGACAACACCATCCTCAACTACTTCGTGGATGTGCCCACCAATTCCTATTACTATGACGCGGTCCTGTGGGCCGTGGAGCAGGGCATCACCCAGGGCACGGACAGCCTCCACTTCTCCCCGGACGGCATCTGCACCAGAGCGCAGGCCGTGACCTTCCTGTGGAGAGCGGTGGGCAGCCCCGCCCCCAAGTCCACCGCCATGCCCTTCACCGATGTCCCGGCAGGCAGCTATTATTACGACGCGGTTCTGTGGGCCGTGGAGAGCGGCATCACCAAGGGCACCACGGATACCACGTTCAGCCCCAACCTGAACTGCACCCGCGCACAGATCGTCACCTTCCTGTGGCGCTCCGAGAAGTCCCCGGCGGCGGGCACGGTGAATCCCTTCACCGACGTGAAGTCCGACGCCTACGCCGACGCGGTGCTGTGGGCGGTGAAGGAGGACGTCACCAAGGGCACCACGGATACCACGTTCAGCCCCGACGCCAACTGCACCCGCGCCCAGATCGTCACCTTCATCTGGCGCTGCATGAAGTGACCTGCGGCTGATATGACTCTTGCCCCTTCCGCTTGCTGCCGGATGTAGGACAATATCAAGGCACTCAGCGGCTTGCTGTCATGGCAGAACCGCTGTTGACGGGCGAAGCCGCGCATGAGTTCAGCGTGTCTCTTGTGGGAAATCCTGAAATGCTCTAAAAAGAGGAACGGGCAGCACTTTTCATACTGCCGAAGTTGACAGGTGCTGCCCGTTCTGATATATTGAGTTCAGTTTTTAAAAGCTGTCCTCCGCGCTGTGCCGCTCGTTGCGCCGAACGCATAGGCGGCGGAAGCAATGGCATCACCTTCCATTCGTGATGTAATTTCATATCTCGGTCATTCCATTCTGCCGCAAATGAGCTGACCATCATTGTAATAGCGAGGACTTGAAAGTCCTCGCTATTAGCATACATCGTCTCTCACCGCCTTAAAGCTGCTCCGCTTTCAGATAATTCACGACGATCTCCGGACAGATATCCTGCATATCCATCCACATCCTCGCGCTGTCGTTCAGGCTGAACAGAAAGCAGAGCGCGAGGTATCCCTTCCAAGTGAGCTTCCGCGCGCCGCTTTCGATGGCGGTCAGGGTCTGCCGCGTCACGCCAACGCGCTCCGCCAGCTGCGCCTGCGTCATCCCAGCCAAGCTCCGCAGCCGGGGCAGGTTCTCCACCATCGCCGCGGTGTAGGTCTCCTTCGTCTTCCGATTGATCTTGATCTGCATTCGGGTTTGTCCCCTTTTCTGCCGCAATGCAACATTTTGCGACATTTTTCGTCCTGATTCTAACAGAGGATCCCCTCCCTCTCAAGCGGATTTTCAAGTTTTTCCGCCCCGCGCAAATAAAAAAAGAAGACCGCCGGACGGCGGTCTTCTTTTTTTATTTATGCTTTAGTCAACGACGTAAGGCAGGAGGGCCACCTGACGGGCTCTCTTGATGGCCTCAGTGAGCTGACGCTGATGCATGGCGCAGGTGCCGGTTGCACGGCGGGGCAGGATCTTGCCGCGCTCGCTCGTGAACTTCTTCAGCTTCGCGATGTCCTTATAGTCGACAAAGGTCGCTTTGTCAACGCAGAACTGGCAGACCTTTCTGCGCTTATGCGTCTTGGGATTGCTTCTATCAAAAGCCAAGGCTGTTTCCTCCTATCAAAGATTTTTTGTCCGCAGATCTTTTCCGGGTCTTCGCTCAGAACGGCAGCTCGCCGTCCGTATCGCTGAGCTCGGAGAACGCGGAGGCAGCGGGCGCGGCGTCGTAGCTGCGGTAATTATCGCGGTTGTCGGCGCGGTAATTGTCGTTGCTGCGATAGCTGTCGCTCGTGCGGGGGGCGCTGCCGCTTTCCTCGCGGCTGCGCTTGGATTCACCGAAATAGACGTTGTCCGCCACGACCTCGGCGCTGCGGCGCTTGTTGCCCTCCTTGTCCGTCCAGTCGCGAAGCTGGAGACGGCCGGAGACGACCGCCATCGCGCCCTTCGTGAAATACTTGGAGACGAACTCGGCGGTGGAGCGCCATGCGACGATGTCGATAAAATCGGTCTGCTTTTCGGAGCCGTCCCGTCCGCCGAAGTCCCGCTCGCAGGCAAGGGAGAACGTGGCTACGGGGAGCTGGCTCTGGGTGTAACGGAGCTCCGGGTCGCGGGTGAGGCGGCCCATCAGGACGATGTGGTTGAGCATTCTGCCTCTCTCCCCCTTACTCCTGACGCAGCGTGATCAGGCTGCGGATAACGCCGTCGGTGATACCGAGGATACGGTCGAGCTCCGCGGGGAAGTCCGGACCGCAGGTGAACTTGAGGAGAACATAGTAGCCCTCGGAGAGGTAGTTGATCTCGTAAGCGAGCTTGCGCTTACCCATCTCCTCCATCTCATCAAGCGTGCCGTTGTTCTCGACAAGCGCCTTGAACTTTTCGACGACCGCAGCAGTCTCCTCCTCCGTCAGGTTCGGATTCAGGACATACATGCACTCGTACTTTTCCATAGACTTTGCCATTTGCTTAGCACCTCCTTCTGGACTGATGGCCTGCGCCTCGTCTTCCGGCGCAGGCAAGGATAGCCCACCGCACACGGGTGAGCTATATCATTATACACGATTTTTCCTTCTTGTCAACTTTTTTCCGCCCGAAAGCCGCGCAAAAGGCGAAAAAACTTGACCGCGCGGGGCATTGTGACTATAATACATTCTGTATTGTTGGCACTTGAAGCACATGAAACGAGGCGAATCAAATTTATGGACAGAAAAAAATATCTGGCGGAGCTGGAAAAGCTGCTCGGCTTTATGTCCTCGTGGGACCGGCAGGACGCCATGGCGCGCTATGCCGCGCGCTTTGACGAGGCGGAGGACGACGAGGCGGTGATCGAGTCGCTCGGAACGCCGACGCGCGTCGCGTTCGTGCTGGCGCAGGACTATGTGCCCTCTCCCCCGCCGGCGCGCCCCGCGCCGGACCCGGCGGCGGAGCTGGAGCAGACGCTCGCCGGCTTTGACGAAAACGCCCCCGCCCCGGCGGAGATCTCCGTCGAGGCGGTCGAGATCGCCGAGCCCGCCCCGGCGGAGCCCGCGGGTCCGCGCCTGCGCTGGAAGCCGGGCGCGACGGCGGCGTGGTGCGTCGGCGGCGTCGTGATCGGGCTGCCGGTCGCCGTCGTGCTCATCTGCCTCGGCATCCCGTTCATCGCGGCGGGCGCGGGTGCGGTGTTTTACGCGGTGAAAATGGCGCTCGCGGCGCTCGGAACGCTGCGGCTCATCTCCGACATGCTGGTCGTGATCGGCGGCGGGCTCGCCGCCTGCGCCGCGGGGCTCATCGCCGCGTGGTTCGGCGTGTGGCTGAGTCTGGAGCTCGGCTGGCTCTGGATCGGCAGGGTCGTGTTCGGGCTCGGCAAAAAGGTCTGCACGGAGGAGGTGGCTGACGTATGACCAAGGCTTGGAAGATCGTGGCGCTCATCGCCGTCATCGTGCTCGTCGCGGGCGCGGTGCTCGCCGGCGTCGGCTTTATGACCGGCGCGAACCTCCGCCGCGTGACGGAGGCGGTCCCGACGGACGCCGTTGCCGGTGCGCTCGCTTACGTCCGCTCGCTCATCCAGTCCCTGCTCGGCATCGCGCCGCTGGGCTGAGAAGCGGAGAAAGGAACCCATTTATATGTTTGACTCTATCAACACATTTTTCGCGAGCATCGGACTTGCGGGCGTTTCCAAGGTGCTCGGCGCGGCGCTCGTGTTCGTGCTCTGCCTCGTCGCGATCCGCGTCCTGATGCGGCTCATCGAGACGGCGCTGGACAAGTCCCGCCATCTGGACAAGACCCTGCGCGATTTCATCAAAAACGCCGCGCGCGTCGTGCTCTGGGTCTTCGCCGCGGTCATCACCGCGGGCGCGCTCGGCATCCCGATGGCGAGCATGGTGGCGGTCATCTCCATCGCCGGACTCGCGCTCTCGCTCGCGCTCCAGAATATTCTGGCGAACCTCTTCTCCGGCATCACACTGCTCTTCACCCGTCCCTTCGGCGAGGGGGATTACATCGCCGTCGGCTCCACGAGCGGCGTCGTGCAGCGCATCGGGCTTTTTTACACCGTTATCGACACGTATGACAAGCAGGTGCTCTCCATCCCGAACAGCACCGTCACGGGCGCGACGCTCACGAACCACAGCCGCGAGCCGCTGCGCCGCGTCAACCTCGACTATGAGGCGAGCTACGACGCCGAGACCGCGACGGTCCGCGCCGCCGCGCTGGACGCCGCCGCCGCGGTGGACAAGGCGCTCAGCGAGCCCGCGCCCTTCGTCGGCATCAAGGAATACAAGGACAGCTCCATCTGCTACACCGTGCGCGTCTGGTGCCGCGCGGAGGACTACTGGGACGTGATGTACGGCATGAACGAGCAGATCCGCGAGAGCTTCAAGAAGTTCGGCGTGGAGATGACCTATAACCACCTGAACGTCCACATGGTGCCGTGATGAGAGGAAAACGCCTTCCCGCGCTGCTTCTGGCTCTGGTGCTGCTGCTCGGCTCGCTCGCCGGCTGCGGCAAAAAGGACCCGGACGCCTTCCGCACGCTCGCGAACATCGGCACGAAGCGCTACTGCGTCATCACCCGCGCGGGCGACCGCGCCGCGCCCTTTGTGAACGCCGCGATGGAAGCCCTCGCCGCCTCCGGCGCGCTCGCCGCGCTCTCAAGCCAGTGGCTCGGTGAAAACCGCATCACGCTCTCCGGCGACGCCAATGCGCTCGCCGCGCTGGAGATGGACGAGACGCTCGCCGGGCGGACGCTCCTCGTCGGCGTCGCGCAGGAGCTGCGCCCGCTCGCTTACACGGAAAACGGCGCGCTGCGGGGCCTCAGCTGCGACATCGCCGCCGCGGTCGGCGAGCTGCTCGGCTGGGCGGTGCAGCTCCAGCCCATCGGTCCCGACGAGGTGGACGCCCAGCTCGCGAGCGGCAACATCGACTGCGCGCTCGGCTTCGACCCGACGGGGCTCAAGGCAAGCCGCTTTGAGACCGGCGTGGAGTTTATGCAGAGCGACATCGTCGTCGCCGTCCGAGCCGGCAGCGAGGTGACGAGCCTCAAAAAGCTCGCCGGCGAGCGCGTCGGCACCGTAAACGACCCCGTCGTCGCCGCCGCCATCCGCGCCGACGCGAAGGTCACGAAGCACGCCTCCGGCGCGACGATCTACCTCTCCCCCAGCCGCTGCCTCGCCGCCCTCGACAACGGCTGGTGCGCCGCCGTCGCCATGGACGCGCTCACGCTGCGCTATGCGATGGTGAATTGAGATCGGTTTCGTTTATGATCCCGCCCGGTTTTTCGGGCGGGATCGTTGTATTTTAAATTTGAATGCGCCTTGCGGCGCAAATTGAAAATGTTTCGCGTCCGCGGGACACGACTTACTTTGCCCCTCGCGGGGAAAGTAAGCAAAGGCGCGGTCAGAAGGAAA
>CAVCTM010000125.1:0-5357 GCA_963605115.1 Pseudobutyrivibrio sp.
GATGGCGGCGAGGAGCAGTACGGCGGTCAGAACAGGACTCATAGCGTTTCCTCCTCTCTTTAGCCGAAGAGCTTGTCGGCAATGCCGGTGAAGCCCATAAAGGTCATGCTCGTCAGCGCGGCGGCGACGAGCGTGATCGGCAGCCCGCGCCAGCTCCGGGGCGGCTCGGCGCGCTCGATCGCGCGGCGCACGCCGCAGAACAGCACGAGTGCGAGCCCGAAGCCGATGCCCGCGGTGCAGCCGTTGACGCAGGACTCCAGCAGACCCCAGCCGTAGCTCACGGAGGCGTCCGCGTAGCCGTTCGTGACGTTCAGCAGCGTCACCGCCAGCACCGCGCAGTTCGTCGTGATGAGCGGCAGGTAAATGCCGAGCGCGCTGTAAAGCGGCTTGACGAATTTTTTCAGGAAGATCTCGACGAACTGGACGAGCGCCGCGATGACGAGGATGAAGATGATCGTGGAGAGATATTCCAGTCCGAGCGGGACCATCAGCGAGCGGTAGATACAGTAAGTCGCGGCGGAGGCGAGCGTCATGACGAAGATGACCGCGCCGGACATGCCGAGGCTGGAGTCGAGCTTCTGGGACACGCCGAGGAAGGGGCAGATGGCGATGAACTGGACGAGGACATAGTTCTCCGTGAAGATCATCGTGAAGGCGATCATAAGCAGCGCTTTCATTCCGCGTCCTCCTTTCCGGCGCCGGCGGGCTTTTCGCCCTCGGCGCAGTGCATCGCGCAGTTGCCGCAGCTGCCGTCGCAGCCGATGCGCGGGTCAAACTTCTTGCCTTTTTTATTCATGCAGCGGACGAGCAGCGCCATCGCCGCGGCGAAGCAGAAAAATCCGCCGGGCGTCTGGGCGACGATGCCGATCTGATAGCCCTCCGGGATGATGCGCAGACCGTAGATCGTGCCGCTGCCGACCAGTTCGCGGACGACCGCGATGCCGACGATGACGACCGTGTAGCCGACGCCCATGCCGAGCCCGTCGAGCAGGGAGTCGAGCACACCGCGGCGGCTCGCGAACATCTCCGCGCGGCCGAGCACGATGCAGTTGACGACGATGAGCGCGAGGAAAATGCCGAGCGAGCGGTAAAGCCCCGGCAGATAAGCCTCGACGATCATCTCCACGAGCGTCACGAACGCGGCGATGACGACGATGAAGCAGGGGATGCGCACCTTGTCGGGGATGATCTTCCGCAGCAGAGAGATGACGACGTTGGAGCCGACGAGCACGAAGGTCAGCGCCGCGCCCATGCCGAGCGCGCCGGACACCGTGACCGAGATGGCGAGCACGGAGCAGCAGCCGAGCAGCAGGATGAGAACGGGATTTTCCTTGAAAATGCCGTTCGTGAAAATTTTCCACTTGCTTTGTTTCATAGCTTTTTCCCGCCTCCTTTCATCGAATGGCGTTCACGGCAGCCATCGCCGCGCCGACCGCCTGCCGGACGGCGGCGGAGGAATAGGTCGCGTTCGTGATGGCGTCCACCTCGCCGCAGCTGTCGGAAAGACCGAGGAAGCGGTCTAAATACGCCGCGTCGCCCGCCTTCGAGCCGATGCCGCTCGTCTCGGTGGAGACATCCGCGCGCAGCCCGACGATCCTGCCCTCGCCGTCGAAGCCGACGGTGACGGCGACGTCGCCCTTGTAGCCGCGGGCGGAGGCGGTGACGACGTAGCCGAGCCCGCCCGTCTCGCGCCACGCGCCGGTGATGCCGAGCGCGGCTTTGTCGCAGTCGAGCTCCTCAAAGCCCTGCGCCCCCTCCAGAACGGCGGCGCGCGCCGCCTCCGCCTCGATCCGGGCGTTTTCGGCGATGATGGGGGCGGTCGCCTCGTGGGTCAGACCCAGCAGCGCCGCGACGACGATGCAGATCACGGCGAGAACGGTGATGGGCTTGCCGATGGCGCTCCAAGCGCTTTCCTTTTTCATTTTGCGGCACCTCCCAGCGGCTTGGTGCGGGTCCAGTCATTGATGTAGGGCACCAGAATGTTCATCAGCAAAATGGCGAAGGTGACGCCCTCGGCATAGTTGCCGAACACGCGGATGGCGGCGGTGACGAGCCCGCAGCCGACGCCGAAGATGACCTTGCCCCAGTTCGTGAAGGGGCTCGTTACATAGTCCGTCGCCATAAACACCGCGCCGAGCACCGCGCCGCCCATAAAGATGCTGAGCAGGGGCTGCGCGCCGCCGAAGAGCCATGTAAAGAGCGCGAGCGAGCCGAGGTAACAAAGCGGGATGATCGGCTTGATAACGCGGCGGATGAGCAGGTAAACAAAGCCGAGCGCGAGCGCGATCACGCATGTCTCGCCCAGCACGCCGGGGTGGTCGCCGAGGAAGAGGTGGACGGAATTCGCCCAGCTCCACGCGCCGGTCTGCGCCAGCGGCGTGGCGGAGCTCACGGCGTCCGCGCCGCGCCACGCGAAGGGCGCGGGGTAGCTCGTCATGCTGCCCGTGAACGAGAACATCAGCACGATGCGGCCCACGAGCGCGGGGTTCATAAAGTTGCGGCCGAGCCCGCCGAAGAGCATTTTGACCACGACGATCGCGGCAATGTCGCCCACGATGAGCTGCCACACGGGGATCGAGGCGGGAACGTTGAACGCCAGCAGCACGCCGGTGACGGCGGCGGAGAGGTCCCCGACCGTCACGGGCAGGTGCATCAGCTTTTCCCAGACGAGCTCGCAGAGCACGCAGGCGGCGGCGGAGACCGCCGTCAGCAGCAGTGCGCGGGGTCCGAAAATCACCACGGACGCCGCGAGCGCGGGGATGAGCGCGATGAGCACGTCGCCCATCACGGCGCGGGTGGAGCGCGGCGCGCGCAGATGGGGCGACACGCCGACATAGAGCTTGTTCATTTTGCCGCCTCCTTTTCCTCGCGCAGCTTTGCATTCAAGAATACCTTGGCAAGCTTATGCGACTCCACGAGCCGGCGGCGCGCCGGGCAGACGAAGGCGCAGCAGCCGCACTCCATGCAGAGCGTCACCTTCAGCGCCTTCAGCGCGTCAGCATCGCGCCGGGCGTAAGCGCTCTCCAGCTCCACGGGCATCAGCTTCAGCGGGCAGGCGTCGATGCAGCGTCCGCAGCGGATGCATGCCGTGGGCTCCGGCAGTGCGGCGTCGGCTTCCGCGAAGGCGAGCACCGCGCCGGTGTTCTTGACGACCGGCTGATCCAGATCCGGCACGGCGATGCCCATCATAGGTCCGCCCATGATGACCTTCTTCGGCTCGCACTTCAGACCGCCGGCGGCTTCCAGCACGTCGCGCAGGCTCGTGCCGATCGGGACGATGACGTTTTTCGGCTCCGCGACGGCGCTGCCGTCCACCGTGACGCATTTTTCCACGAGGGGGAAGCCGGTCCGGATGTAGCGCGTCAGCACGGCGAGGGTCGTCGCGTTTAAGACGATGCAGCCGACGTCCAGCGGGAGCTTGCCCTCCGGGATGACGCGCCCGGTCGTGGTGTAAACGAGCACCTTTTCGCCGCCCTGCGGGTAAAGGCTCGGCAGGGGGCGCACCTCGGCGTAATCGAGCGCCGCCGTTTCGCGGCGGAGCGCGTCGATGCACGCGGGCTTATTCTTCTCGATCCCGATCAGGAGCTTCGCCGCCGGATAAAAGCGGTGGAGCAGGCGGAAGCCCTCGCCGAGCAGCGGCGCGTCGTCGAGCATCGTGCGGGTGTCCGCCGTGATATACGGCTCGCACTCCGCGCCGTTGATGCAGAGAAATTCCACGCGCGCGGGGTCGGCGTTCAGCTTCACGGCGGTCGGGAAGCCCGCGCCGCCGAGCCCGACGACGCCGCTCGCGCGCACCGCGGCGATGAAGCTGTCGAAATCCGTGACCTCCGGGGGCGTAAGCTCCGGGCAGAGCGTCTGCTCCCCGTCGCTCTCGATCGTGATGGTCTGGCAGAGCGCGCCGTGGAACAGCAGCTGCTCGCCGAGCTTCTTCACCGTGCCGGACACGCCGGAATAGATCGGCGACGCCATCGGGCTCTCCGCCGCGGCGATGAGCTGCCCCACGGTCACATGGTCGCCGGGCTTTACCACGGGGGTCGCCGCGCGCCCGATGTTCATCGAGGTCGGCACCGTGATCGAAGCCGGGACCGGCACGCGGACGGGCGCGAGCGCCGCCGTGCTCTTCCGGTGAGGCACATGCGCGCCGTGCAGTCGTTTGAATGACACGATATTCAAGTCTCCTTCCCTGATTCTCTCTTTCCCTTTTAAAAAATGTACTTGATATACAGTGAATTTCGTTGGATAATGGATTCAGTGTAATAAAGCGCATTGCATACATTATAAACCATGCCCCGCGGCAAAAGCAAGGAGGAACCCATGCGCCGGAGCCAAAAACTTCTTTATCATATCATAGCTTTTTGTTTGCTTTGCCTGATTTCCCTCACCGGCTGCGGCGAAGGCGCCGCGGCGCGGACGGAGACGGCGTTCGCGCTGGACACCGTCGTGCGCGTGACGGTCTATGCCGAGGCGGACGTTCCGGCGGCGCGCGCCGCGCTCGCGCGCTGCGCCGAGTATGAGGCGACCTTCTCCCGCACGCGCGCCGACAGCGAGCTTGCGCGCGTCAATGCCGCCGGGGGCGGCACGGTCAGCGAGGACCTCCGCGCCGTTTTAGAGTGCGCGATCGACGTTTCCGCCCGCAGCGGCGGCGCGCTGGACGTGACGCTCGGCGCGGTCAGCGTGCTCTATGACTTCACCGCGGAGGACCCCGCCCCGCCGGACGCCGCCGCGGTCGCCGCCGCGCTCGCGGGGACCGGGATGGACGGCGTTTCGCTCCGCGGCAGCGAGCTCACGCTCGCGCCCGGCGCGGTGCTGGACCTCGGCGCGGTCGCGAAGGGCTATATCGCGGACCGGCTGGCGGAGGACCTGCGCGCGGCGGGCGTGGAGCACGCGATCGTGAATCTCGGCGGCAACATTGTCTGCGTCGGCTCCCGCCCGGACGGGGAGCCCTTCCGCGTCGGCGTGCAGGAGCCCGTCCCCGGCAGCGAAAAAAACGCCGCCGTGCTCTCCGTGGAAAACGCCAGCGTTGTTACGAGCGGGAATTATCAGCGGTATTTTGACTATAACGGCGTCCGCTGGCACCATATTCTGGACCCCGAAACCGGCTGTCCCGTCCAAAACGGGCTCGCCTCCGTCACGGTCACGGGACCGGAGTCCATGCTCTGCGACGCGCTCAGCACCGCCTGCTTCGTCCTCGGCAAGGAGACGGGGGAGGCGCTGCTCGCGGAGTATCCGGGGTATGAAGGGCTGTTTTTGTATGGAGAATAAGGCGAAAAAAGCTCCCCGCCGCAGTGGGGAGCTTTTTGGTGCTTTTCCGCTTTTTTTCGCACATGGCGCAAACGCCTGGGGCGCGGGGGTTTGAC
>CAVCTM010000126.1:0-5351 GCA_963605115.1 Pseudobutyrivibrio sp.
GCCGTCGCCGGCGTGTTTGCGGTCGACTCCGGCAGCATCACGATCGACGGCGAGGACGTTACGCGCCAGCCGGAGCATAAGCGCGCCGCGCTGCTCGGCCGCGTGTTTCAGGACCCGATGCTCGGCACCGCGCCGACGATGATGATCGAGGAAAACCTCGCGCTCGCGGCGCGCCGCGGCAAGTCCCGCGGGCTGCGCTGGGGCATCACGAAGACCGAGCGGCTCGACTACCGCGAGCTGCTGCGCACGCTGGATCTCGGTCTTGAGGACCGCATGACGAGCAAGGTCGGGCTGCTCTCCGGCGGCCAGCGTCAGGCGCTGACGCTGCTGATGGCGGCGCTGCGCCAGCCGAAGCTGCTGCTGCTCGACGAGCACACCGCCGCGCTCGACCCCAAGACCGCCGCCAAGGTTCTGGAGCTCAGCGACCAGATCGTCGCGGAAAACCACCTCACCACGCTGATGATCACCCACAACATGCGCGACGCCATCGCCCACGGCAACCGCCTCATCATGATGGACGCCGGGCGCGTCGTCGTGGATATCTCCGGGCAGGAGAAGAAAAACCTCACCGTCCCGGACCTCCTCGCCCTCTTCTCCCGCGCAAGCGGCAGCGACGAGGCAAACGACAAGATGCTGCTGTCGTGAAAGCAAAAAGAGAGAACGCCGTGCGGCGTTCTCTCTTTCAGTCTGTCAAAAAAGGTCATCAACGCGGAGAAGCCGCACAATTTAAAGGCCTCCCTGTGCAAGGGAGGCCTTTAAACTGTGCGCCTTCGGCGCGCTGATAAGACTTTTTTGACCCAAATCCCCGCGGAGGCTCGCGCCTCCGCGGGGATTTTTTTCGGAAGCCTTGCGCGGCGGGGGAAAAGATGTTATACTGATTCATTGTGAAAGAATGGGGGGCTTTCCGCGCGGAAAACGGGCAAAACTCTTAAGAAAAGCGCGCGGGAGCCGAAAAGAAGGAACTATAAAAAGATGATCTACACGAACTGGCACATTCCGGAGGGGCGGACGACCGTTCCGGAGGCGCTGACGGACGCGGGCTTTCTTCCGCTTCTGGCGGCGGTGCTGCATGTCCGCGGGCTGGACGACCCGGATGCGGCGCGGGAGTTTCTGGACTCCAGCCCCGCGCTGCTCGGCGACCCGCTGCTGCTGACGGACATGCCGCAGGCGGTGGGGCGGCTCGCGCGCGCCATCGCGCAGGGCGAAAAGGTCGCGGTCTACGGCGACTACGACGTCGACGGCATCACGAGCTCCTGCATGCTGACGGACTATCTCCGCGCCCGCGGGACGGACTGCACGCTCTATATCCCCGACCGGCTGACCGAGGGCTACGGCGTGAACGCCGCCGCGATCGAGCGCCTCGCCGCCGCGGGCGTGACGCTCATCGTCACGGTGGACTGCGGCGTCACGACCGTGGACGAGGCGGCGCGGGCGCGGGAGCTCGGCGTCGATATGGTCATCACGGACCACCACGAGTGTCAGGAAACGCTGCCGGACGCCGTTGCGGTCGTGGACCACAAGCGCCCGGACTGCAACTACCCGAACCACGATCTCGCGGGCGTCGGCGTGGCGTTCAAGCTGCTCTGCGCGCTGGAGGGCGACGCGGAGGGCGTTCTGCGCCGCTACGCCGACCTTGTTGCGGTCGGCACGATCGCGGACGTGATGCCCCTCGTGGGCGAAAACCGCTATATCGTAAAGCGCGGGCTCGAAAAGCTCGAAACCGACCCGCGGCCCGGTCTGCGCGCGCTTCTGGACGAGACGGGGCTCAGCGGCAAGCGTGTCACGGCGATGAACGTCGGTTTTACGCTCGCGCCGCGGCTGAATGCGTCGGGCAGGCTCGGACAGGTCCGCACCGCGACGGAGCTGCTGCTCACGGACGATCCGCGCCGCGCCGCGCACTACGCGGAGGAGCTCTGCCAGCTAAACCGCGACCGCCAGATGCTCGAAACGGACATCTGGCAGCAGGCGCTCGAACAGATCGGGCGCGAAAAGCCGGACGCGCCGCTCGTCTTAGCGAGCGAGGAGTGGCATCAGGGCGTCATCGGCATCGCCGCCTCGCGCCTGAGCGAAGCCTTCGGCGTGCCGAGCATTATGATCCGGCTCGACGGCGACAAGGGCAAGGGCTCCTGCCGCAGCAGCGGCGGCTTCAATCTTTTCGAGGCGCTGAGCGCCTGCGCGGAGCATCTGGAGGGCTTCGGCGGCCACGCGCTCGCCGCGGGACTCACGATCCAGCGGGAGAATATCCCCGCCTTCCGCGCCGCGATCGCGGAATATTACCGCGCGCACCCGGCGGAGACCGGCAGCACGCTGGAGCTGGACCTCGCCGTGGACGACCCGGCGCTGCTCGACATGCTCTGCGTGGAGGAGCTCGACCGGCTCGAGCCCTGCGGCGCGGGCAATCCGCGCTGCCAGCTCGCGCTGCTCGGCGCGCGCGTCGCGGAGCTGACGCCCATCGGCAGCGGCAGGCACCTGCGGCTGCGGCTCGAAAAATTCGGGCGAAGCTTCGACGCTGTTTTCTTCTCCCACTCCGCGCAGGAGCTGGGGCTCCGCGCCGGCGACTGGGCGGACGCGGTGTTTTATCCCCAGATCAACGCGTTCCGCTCCCGGCGGAGCGTGCAGCTGCTCATCAGCGACCTGCGCAAATGCGACGACAAGCCGCTCCGGGCGATCCTGAACGGCGAGGTGCCGCCCGCGCTCGCCCCCTTCGCGCCGGAGCGCGGCGACTTTGTGCGCGTCTGGCGCGCCCTGACCGCGCGCGGCGGCGCGCTGACGGCTTCGCTGCGCGAGGCGCAGGAGCAGCTCGCGCCCACGCTGCGGCAGGAAAGCTTCTGCCTTTGTCTGAAAATTCTGGAGGAGCTCGGCCTCGTGACGCTCTCGCAGGAGGGCGGGGAGCTCGCCGTCCGGAGCGTTCCGGAGGCGCAGAAGGTCGATCTGGCATCCTCCCGCATCCTGCGCAGTCTGCGGGACGAAAGGAAGGCGCATTAAAAAATGGAGATCAAAAAGGAATTTGAACCGGCAGTGGAGCAGTGCTGGACCGAGCTGGAGGACAAGATCCGCGAGGCGAAGCTCTCCGTGGACTTCGGCCGCGTGCGCGCGGCGTTCAACGTCGCCGCGACCAGCCATGAGGGGCAGAAGCGGCGCGACGGCTCGCCCTACGTCACCCACTGCGCCGCCGCAGCGGACATCATCGTGGACATGGGGCTCGACGAGGACTCCATCGTCGCCGCGCTGCTCCATGACACGATCGAGGACACGCCCATCACCTATGACGACATCCGCAAGCAGTTCGGCACGGACGTCGCCGACATCGTGGAGGGCGTCACGAAGCTCACCCGCGTGAACTACACGAGCCGCGAGGACGAGCAGATGGAGAACATGCGCAAGATGCTCATGGCGATGAGCAAGGACATCCGCGTCATCCTCATCAAGCTCGCCGACCGGCTGCACAACATGCGCACGATGGACTATCAGACGCCGGAAAAGCAGCGCATGAAAAGCCGCGAGACGATGGAGATCTACGCCCCCATCGCCCACCGCCTCGGCATGCAGGCGATCAAGTGGGAGCTCGAAGACCTCTCGCTGAAGTATCTCGACCCCGTGGCGTATCAGCACATTCTCGACGAGATCGACGCCCACCGCGACGACTATGAGCGCTTTATGATGCGCATGGAGGACCAGATCCGCGCCCGATTAGCCGAGTGGGGCATCGAGAGCACGATCTACCACCGCATCAAGCATATTTACAGCATTTTCCGCAAGATGTACACCCAGAAGCTGGACCTCGACGAGATCTTCGACATCTGCGGTCTGCGCGTCATCGTGAACGACCTCTCCGACTGCTACAACGTGCTCGGTCAGGTCCACGATATGTTCAAGCCCGTGCCGGGCAAGTTCAAGGACTATATCTCAACGCCGAAGCCGAACGGCTATCAGTCGCTCCAGACAACAGTCATCGGTCCCGAAGCCATCCCCTTCGAGGTGCAGATCCGCACATGGGAGATGCACCGCACGGCGGAGTACGGCGTCGCGGCGCACTGGAAGTATAAGTCCGGCGAGGCGGGCGTCAAGGAGGGCGACGAGGAGAAGTTCGCGTGGATCCGCCGCCTGCTGGAGACGCAGCAGGAGTCGGACGCGGAGGACTTTCTCTCCGGGCTCAAGGTGGAGATGTTCGCCGACGAGGTGTTCGTGTTCACCCCGAAGGGGGATGTCAGCTCCCTCCCCGCCGGCGCGACGCCCATCGACTTTGCTTACAACATCCACTCCGCCGTCGGCAACTCCATGGTCGGCGCGAAGGTCAACGGCCGCATCGTGCCCTTCGGACATGTGCTGCAAAACGGCGACATCGTCGAGATCCTCACGAGCAAGGCGGCGCCGGGACCGAGCCGCGACTGGCTCAAGATCGCGAAAAGCGGCTCCGCCCGCGCGAAGATCAAGCAGTGGCTCAAGAAGGAAAAGCGCGATGAGAACATCGTGCAGGGCAAGGAGATGCTCGACGCGGAGCTCCGCCGCTGCGAGATCACGCAGGCGGAGATCGCGGAGAGCAACGTGCTCGCAACGATCCTGAAAAAGCTCGCCATGACTTCGATGGACGACGTTTACGCCGCCATCGGCTACGGCGGTCTGACCGCGAACAAGATCGCGAACCGCATCCGCGACGAGCTCATCCGCGCCCAGAAAGCGGCAGACGCCGCGGAGAAGACCGCGCTCGACCGCGTGAACGAGGCGGCGGCGCGCCGCAGCGAGCGCGACAGCCAGCGCCACCCCAATCAGGGCGTGCTCGTCGACGGGCTCGACAACTGCCTTATCAAGTTTGCGCGCTGCTGCACCCCCGTCCCCGGCGACGAGATCGTGGGCTTCATCACCCGCGGCTACGGCGTCTCCATCCACCGCACGGACTGCCAGAACCACATCTCCGGGCGCTTAAACCCCGACGGCGGCGGTCGCTGGGTGGACGCGAGTTGGGCGATCCACCCGACGGAGACCTATATCACGACGCTGAAGCTGAGCTCCGACGACCGCAATGCGCTCATCATGGACATCGCGATGGTGCTCAACTCCATGAACGCCAAGGTCCGCGCCCTCTCCTCCCGCGACGTCGGCAACGGCCGCGCCATGACCACCCTCACCCTCGAAGTCCGCGACCGCGACGAGTTAAACGCGGTCATCGCAAGGCTGACGGCAGTGCCGGGGGTGCGCGAGGTGCAGAGAATCAACGGGTAAGAGGATCAGAATCCACCGCGGCGAAGCCGCACAGTTTAAAGGCCCCCCTGTGCAAGGGCACCCCCAGTGCGCACACTGGGGGCGTGCACAGCAGCGCTGGCGCGAAGCGCCTGAGGGGTTGTAAGCTTACG
>CAVCTM010000127.1:0-5337 GCA_963605115.1 Pseudobutyrivibrio sp.
GAGGGACCCTTTCGATTGGGTCCCTCCTTAACAATCCTCCTCCGCAACGACCAAGAGGGTCTGACGACCCCCTTGGAACCCCCCTGTGGTCCGAGCACCAGCGTTTTAACTGTGGGAGCGCCGCCGGGAGCGGAAGCTAACTCGTGGCACCCCTCAGTCAGCGCGAAGCGCTGACAGCTCCCCTTTCAGGGGAGCCGAGATAGCGGTCGCGGCTTCGCCGCGGTTTTGATTTTGGGCTCTTGGGCGTTGGAGTAAAACCGCATGGGCTGCGTCCACCGCCCCAGTAAAACCGAGTCAGCCCCGACTTTAGGGGGAATCCAAGGGGGTCGAAGACCCTCTTGGTCGTTCAGGAAAGGAGGGTGTCGGGAGGAAAACCCATTCGAAAGGGTTTTCCTTCTGACTGCGCCTTTGCTTACTTTCCCCGCAGGGGGAAAGTAAGTCGCGTCCCACGGACGCGAAACATATTAAATCTGCGCCCGCAAGGCGCATTCAACTTTTCCCCACGCCAGAGCCGCACAAATTACACCCCTGCCCTCCACAGCGCGTACCCGACCGCGGCGACTGCCGCGCCGGTGAGGTTTCCGAGGAGGTTCACGGCGTCGTTCGTCATCCATCGCGCGCCGCTCTCCAGCTTGCCGGGGACACCGCAGTGGACCGGCTTTTCCGTCAGCGCGCCGCAGACGGGGCAGCGGTATTTCACCTGCGCGCAGGAGCCGAGGACGCTGTCGGCAAGGGCGGCGAGAAAGCCCGCTGCCGTGCAGACAAGGGCGAGAGGCAGCGAGGCGCGCAGCGCGCCGTAAAGCCCGCCGATGATCGCCGCGCCGAGCGCGCTCGCGCCGAGCCCCAGCGCCGTGACGCCGCCGGAGAGTCCGGGCGTCACGCGCTGCCGCGTCAGAATGTCGCGCGGGGGCGTGCGGCTCAGAACGCCGAGCTCGCTCGCCATGGAATCGGCAAGCGAGGACGCCATTGCGCCGCCGTAGCACCAGACGAACACCTCCCGCCCCGTCAGCGCGGCGAGCGCGAGGGAGAGCGCGCCGACGAGCACGTTGCAGACGATCTGCACCGCGTCGCGCGCACCGGCTTTTTCGTGCAGCCGCAGCCCAATCTCCGCGCCGACGGCGCCGGAGAGCTTTCCCGCCGCGACCGTGCAGAGAAACGTCGCCGCCAGAACAGCGAAGGCGCTCGCCCCGCCGCAGAAGCCGATGCAGAGCGCGAGCACGCCCGCAAGGGCGAGCCCTCCCGGTGTCAGCGCCCGCTTCCACGCCGCAAAGCCCGCAAGCGCCGCGGCAAGCGCGAGAGCGAGCAGCGCTTTCCAGAGCAGGTCCATAAAAAATATCCCCTCAGAGCATAAAGTAAAAGGTCAGCAGAAACACGCCAAGCGGCAGCGTCAGGTTGTCGAGCCCTTTGAAGCCGATAAACTCCAGCACCGTCGCGGCGGCGGCGATGGTGAGGCATTTCCAGAAGGGAAATTGCAGCCCGAACAGCCCGCTCATCGCGGCGGCGACGCCGAGGCAGACGACGAATACGCCGAGACTGCCGTAAAGACTCCGACCGCCGGGCAGACGCACGTTGCCCTTTTCAATCGCGCCGAAGATGGGCGCGAGCCCGTCGCCGAGCGCCATGCAGAACAGTCCCATCCCATAAGGCACGAGACATTCCGGCATCAGCAGGCACCACGCCGCCATGACCGTCATGCTGACGGCGTAATACACGGTGCCGAGGCTCTTTTTGCTCGCGTCCGTGCGCTCCATCGCGGCGAACAGGTTCTTCTGATACGATACCGCGTTCAGCACGATGAACACCGCGGGCGGCACGACAAGGTGCCAGCTCGCGCCGAA
This sequence comes from Pseudobutyrivibrio sp., assembly GCA_963605115.1. GTDB lineage: Bacteria > Bacillota > Clostridia > Oscillospirales > Oscillospiraceae > SVKR01. The sequence continues at coordinate 1,839 of CAVCTM010000127.1, forward strand.
GCAGAAATACATCGGCACCCACGCAAAGGCGACGCCGACGTGGACGATCTTGCGCGTCAGCTCGTCGTCCGCGCCGGTCCGCCGCTTCAGGACGAGCGTCAGTCCGAGGACGAGAAAGACCCAGCCGAAGGTCAGAATATAGCCCAGTGCGATCTTCATTTGTGACTCCTTTCCGCGATGAGCGCGAGCTTCTGCGCCCGCGTCAGCTGCTTCACCGCCCACTCGCGGCGCATCGCCTCCGCCTTGTCCGCGTGGGTCTCATACCAGACGAGCTCGACGGGCAGGCGGCTGCGGGTGTATTTTCCGCCGCGGCCGGACTGGTGGGTGCGCACGCGGGCTTCGAGGCCGTTCGTCCAGCCGGTATAGAGCGTGCCGTCCGCGCAGCGGAGCATGTAGGTGTAGTTCATCTTGCGTCCCAGTCGGAGACGCGCAGCGGGTCGCGGCGCGGTCCCGCAAGAGCGGCGTTGAAGAACTGGCGCAGCGGTTCCATACGCTCCGCCGTATCCGCGACGAGGTCGCCGAAGGCTTCAAAATCCGTCAGCTCCGTGTCGGCAAAGTCGCGGCTGATGAGCCAGCTCTTATACTTCAGATACTCCCCGGCGGGGGCCAGCGGGTCGAAGTCTGCGGGGACTTTTTTCAGCTTGTCGCCCCAGAGCGCGCAGCCGCTGGCGTCCAGCGCGTCCAGAAACTCGGCGAAGTGCAGCGAAATACGGCTGCGCACCTGAAAAAGCTGCTCCGCCTCCCAGCACCACGCGCCGGTGCCGAAGTGACTGCGGCCGCCGGGCTGGATGCGCAGATAGTAGCCGATGGGGATCTCCGTGTGCCGCCCGGCGGAGAGGTCCGCGCGCCAGCTCGGATTATAGGGCGGCTGGTTCTTGTGGACGCGCATGTCGCGCGGGATGCGGTAGAGCAGCCCCTTCGCGTCCGCGAAAATGAGCCCTTCCGCGAGGTCCGGCGACGCAACGGAGGCGACGCGGAACTTCAGCAGCTCCACGAGCTCCGTGAAATCGCTCTTTGCGGCGGTGTAAAGCTTATAGTTTTCCTTTTCATGAAACCACGCGCGGTCGTTATGCTGCTCCAAAAGCGCGCAGTAGCGGAGCATATTATCAAAATTCATGGGTTTCTCCTTTGCCGGTAACGATTCATTTTATCATAAAATCCGCCCGCACGCAAGTTTACAATCCGGACCGGATGTGGTAAACTGAAAAAAACGGAAGGGAGTGACGGCGCCGATGCTGAGATCGCCGCGCAACAAGACCATAGACTTTTCCGCCGCCGAGGGCGCGGAGTATCTCGCGCGCTGCATCGCCGTGACGGAGCCAGCCGGCGCAGACGCGGTGCGCGACCGCGTGATCCGCGGCGACAGCTTCGCCGTGCTGCCCTGCCTCCCGGCTGGGATCGCCGATCTCGTTATCGCGGACCCGCCCTATAACCTCGATTACGACTTTGACGGCGCGCCCTTCCGCCGCATGGCGGAGGCGGACTATCTGGACTATACGCGCCGCTGGCTCGCGCTCGTGCAGCCGCTGCTGCGGTCCGGCGGCAGCATTTATGTCTGCTGCGACTGGCGCTGCTCCGGCGCGGTCGGTGCGGCGCTCGGCGAGCTCTTCACCGTCCGCAGCCGCATCACGTGGCAGCGCGAGAAGGGGCGCGGCGCGGCGAGCAACTGGAAAAACACCGCGGAGGACATCTGGTTCGCGACGGCGGGGGAGGGCTATACCTTTAATCTGGACGCCGTGAAGCTCCGCAGGCGCGTCGTCGCGCCCTACCGCACCGACGGCGCGCCGCGGGACTGGGAGGCAACGCCGGAGGGCAACTTCCGCCTGACCTGTCCGGGCAACTTCTGGGACGATATTACGGTGCCGTACTGGTCCATGCCGGAAAACACCGCCCATCCGACCCAAAAGCCGGAAAAGCTGCTCGCGCGTCTCATTCTGGCGAGCTCCGATGCGGGGGACACGGTCTTGGACCCCTTCCTCGGCAGCGGCAGCACCGCGGTCGCGGCGAAAAAGCTGGGGCGGCACTTCGTCGGCGTGGAGCAGAGCGCGCAGTATTGCGCGTGGGCGCAGTACCGCTTAGAGCGCGCGGAGACGGACCGGCGCATCCAGGGCTACGAAAACGGCGTGTTTCTCGAACGGAACGCGCGGAAATAAGGAGAATCTTCAAGATGGGAAAAATTTTACTCACCGGCGGTACGGGCTATATCGGCTCCCACGCCGCCGTCGAGCTGCTGAACGCCGGGCGCGAGGTCGTGCTGGCGGACGATTTCAGCAACAGCTCGCCCGACGTCGCCGAGCGCATTTCGCGCATCACGGGCAAAATGGTGGAGCTCATCCCCGCGGACGTGACGGACCGCGCCGCGGTGGAGCGCGTTTTCGCGGAGGATGACATCAGCGCCGTGATGCACTTCGCCGGAAAAAAGGCGGTGGGCGAGAGTGTGAAGAAGCCGCTGGAGTATTACCGCTGCAACCTCGACGGCGCGCTGACGCTGCTGGAGGTTATGCGCGGCCACGGCTGCCGCCGCTTTATCTTCAGCTCCTCCGCCACCGTTTACGGCGCGCGCAACCCGATCCCCTACGTGGAGACCATGCCGACCGGCGACTGCACGAACCCCTACGGCTGGACCAAGTGGATGGTCGAGCGCATCCTGACGGACGCCGCCGCCGCGGACGGGGATATGAGCGTCGTGCTGCTGCGCTACTTCAACCCCATCGGCGCGCACGAGAGCGGGCTCATCGGCGAAAAGCCGAACGGCATCCCCAACAATCTGATGCCCTATATCACGCAGGTCGCCGCCGGCGTGCGCGATCACCTCAGCATTTACGGCGGCGATTACCCGACGCGCGACGGCACCGGCGTGCGCGACTATATCCACGTTGTGGATCTTGCGAAGGGTCATCTCGCTGCGCTGGACTACGCGGAAACGCACAGCGGCACGGAGATCTTCAACCTCGGCAGCGGTCACGGCAGCAGCGTGCTGGAGGTCGTCCGCGCCTTCGAGCGCGCGAACGGGCTGACCCTGCCCTATGAGATCGTCCCCCGCCGCGACGGGGATCTCCCGGAGTTCTACGCCGACGCGGGCAAGGCGCTCCGCGTCCTCGGCTGGAGGACCGAGCGGACGCTGGAGGATATGTGCCGCGACGCATGGCGGTGGCAGCAGGGCTGCGGGGAGTGAGGGGAGAGACCGTTTCGCGCCTGCGGGCGCGGGGGGATGAAATATGTTTTGCGCCTTTGGCGCAGATTTAATAGGTTTCGCGCTGCCGCGCGACTTACTTTGCCCCTCGCGGGGAAAGTAAGCAAAGGCGCGGTCAGAAGGAAAACCCTTTCGAATGGGTTTTCCTCCCGACACCCTCTTTTCCTGAACGACCAAGAGGGTCTGACGACCCCCTTGGATTCCCCCTAAAGTCATAGCTTGCTCGGTTTTACTGGGGCAGTAGACGCAGCCCATGCCGTTTTGCTTCAACACCCAAGAGTCCAAAATTTAAATCCGCGGCGAAGC
>CAVCTM010000128.1:0-4975 GCA_963605115.1 Pseudobutyrivibrio sp.
TTTTTTGCTTTTTTCAGATCATCGCCTCGATGAAGTCGACGACCTCGCGGACGGTGTAGAGCTCGCGGACGCGCTCATCGGTGATGATGAGGTTGAACGCATCCTCCATGCAGGAGATCAGCTCCACGACGTCGAGCGAGTCGGCGCCGAGATCGTCCACAATGTTCGTGTCCATGGTGATCGTGCTCTCGTCTACGCCGAACTGGGACGCCAGGAGCTCACAGAGCTTTTCGTAAACCATACTGTATTTCTTTCCTCCGGAAAAATGGATTCACGCCCACTCGCGGCTCTGGGGGCGGTTGTCGCGGCTCTCGGTCTTCTCGTAGCTGACGACGACGCGGCGGTTCGGCTCCACGCCGATGGACGAGGTGGAGACGCCCTCATAGTTCTGGAGCGCGGTGTGGATAACGTGGCGCTCGTAGCTGTTCATGGGCTCCAGCGCCATGGAGCGCTTATACTTCACGACCTTCGCTGCCATCTTCTCCGCCAGATGGACGAGGGACTCCTCGCGCTTGCTGCGGTAGTTCTCGGCGTCCACGTTGATGTGCAGGCGCTTGTCGCTGCCGCGGTTGACGGAATAGTTCACAAGGTGCTGGATGGCGTCGAGCGTTTCCCCGCGGCGGCCGATGACGGTCCCCATGCCGCTGCCGCTGAGCTCCACGTTCACGCCGCCGCCCTCGCGCGCGGTGATGGTGATGTCCGCCTTCACGCCCATCAGGTCCAGCAGACCGCGGAGATAGCACTCCACGCGCTGCTCCAGCGGGGCGTCGGCGTCCGGCTTTTCCGGTTTGACCGGGGCGGCAGGCGCCTTGGGCGCTTCCGGCTTCTTTGCGGGCTTCGGCTCCGCAGGGGCAGCCTTGGGCGCCTTCGGTGCGGGCGCCGGGGTCTCCGGCTCGTCCGGGGCTTCATAGCTGATGCGGATGACGGCGGGACTTCCGCCGAAGCCGAGGAAGCCTCGCTTGGGCAGCTCCAGATATTTGAGCGACACCTCGTCCCGCGTCAGTCCGAGCTGCGCAAGACCGGCGGCGACTGCCTCCTCCTCGGTCTTGCCGCTGACTTCGATAAATTTTGTCATAGTGCTTTTCTTAACCTCATTCTTCGTCTGCGTCCTCGGTTTCGTCGGACGCGGGCTCTTCTTCCGCCTCATCGGGCTCCTCGGTCTCCTCCTCGGCGGGCTCCTCGACGGTCTCCTCCGTCTCTTCGGCGGTCTCAACAGAGTCGGTCACGGGCTCGGCGGGGACTTCGGCGGCCTCGGCCTCCTCGGCGGCGAGTGCTTCGTCGGCTTCGGAAGCGGCGGCTGCGGCGGCGGTCGCCTCCGCTGCGGCTTCCGGATTCGTGAAGCGGTCCTCCACGTAGGCGCGGCCGCGCGCATAGCGGCGGTTGCCGACCTGGGAGGCGGGCTTATTGTCCTCCTCCGGGGGCAGACCCATGGCGGCGCGCTTCGCGGCGCGTTCCTCGCGGATGGCGGCGGCGCGGAGCTCGTCGCTCTCCGCCTTGGCGCGCGCCTGCTGCTTGCGCTTGCTGGTGTTGGCGTTTTCCCTGGTGAGACCCTCGGCGCGCAGGCGCTCGGTCTCGGCGCGCTTGCGCTCAAACTCCGCCTCGCGCGCACGCTGGCGGGCGGTGCGCTCCGCAGCCTCGGCTGCGATGAGCTTGCCGTAATGCTTGTTCAGGATGAGCTCCTGCACGATGGCGAGGGCGCTCGTGAAGATCCAGTACATACCGAGCGCGGCGGGCATGCTGAAGCCGATCCAGAGCGAGATGAGCGGCATCATGAGATTCATGGTCTTCATGCTCGTCGCCTGCTGCGCGTTCTGGGTCGCCGGCGCGGGATTGGTCTTCTGGCTGAGCTTCATCTGGAGCCAGCTCAAAAGCGCGGACACGATCGGGATGAGGAACAGCCCGATGGAGAGCCACGTTAAGCCGTCCTGCCAGAAGAACACCTTCGGCGTGGAGCCCATGTTCAGTCCGAGGAAGCTGTAGTCGATGTTGACCAGCTTGTCGCTGAGACCGGCGAAGTCGGCAAAGTGGTTGGAGATGAACTCCGACTGCTCCAGCTGGAGATAGGCGGTGCTCTTTCCGCTCGCGACGAAGCCGAGCTCGGTGAGCTTATTGAGGATCGCGCCGCCCTCGGCGAGCAGATCCTTGGGAACGCCCATCATCGTGGTCAGGGGGAAGCGGATGGCGCGGTAGAGCGCCAGCAGGATCGGGTAGGGGATGAGGGACCAGAGGCAGCCGGACATGGGGTTGACCTTTTCTTCTTTGTAGAGCTTGGCGGTCTCCTCCTGAAGCTTTTTGGGGTTGCCCTCGTGACGCTTTTGCAGCTCCTGGATCTGGGGGTTGAGCGCCGCCATGCGCATCATGCTCTTCTTCGTCTTCATCTGGAAGGGCAGCATGATGATCTTCACGATCAGGGCGAACAGGAAGATGGCGATACCGTAATTGCCAACGAGGTTATACAGCCAGAGGAGCAACAAGCCAAACGGCTTTGCGATAGCATCTAACATAGATTTTTCAATTCTCCTGTAAAGCGTGGTCCCGGTTCAGGGAACCGGGTCATAAAAATCGTGCTCCCCGCGGTGAAACGGGTGGCACCGGGCAATGCGCTTGATGGCGAGCCACGCTCCCTTGGCGGCGCCGTACTTTTCGAGCGCCTCCAGCGCATACTGGGAGCAGGTGGGGACATAGCGGCAGCAGGGTCTTGTCAGCGGGGAGATGCACCGCCGGTAAAACTTCACCAGCGCGATCAGGATCCGCTTCATGCGTCCTGCGCCTCCCTCCGGAGCGCGCCGAGCTTTCCGCAGGCGGAGAGAAATGCGCGTTCGAGCTGGGCATACGCCGCGCCGACGGCGCGCTGGCGCGCGACGACGACGAGCTCCGTGCCGGGCTTGAACTCCGTCTCGTGGAGGCGGTAGATCTCCCGCAGGCGGCGGCGGACCCGGTTGCGCTTCACCGCGCAGCCGAGCTTCGTGCTGACGGTAAAGCCGATGCGGTTGGTGCTGCGGCGGCTCTGGCGTGTGTAGACCACGAGAAAGGGCGTCACCGCGCTTTTCCCCTTGGAATAGAGCCTGTGAAATTCGTTGTTTCGCTTGATGGTGTCGGTGAATTTCATCGGACGCCTCCCAATGTTATCTGTCTTTGCCGGAAAAAGATCCGGCATGCACAAATAGGGCGGTCAAAGCCGCCCAGGGAAAACGCTATGCAGTTTCCGCTCCTTTGTGCCGGTGCCGCCAAGAGCAGCTCTGCCTTAGTAGCTCAGACGGGCTCTGCCCTTTGCTCTGCGGCGCGCGAGGACCTTGCGGCCGTTCTTGGTCGCCATTCTCTTGCGGAAGCCGTGCTCTTTCTTGCGCTGACGCTTTTTCGGCTGATACGTGCGAAGCATAATACGTTTTCTCCTTTCTGTCATTTCTATGCTCAACATCCCCGTTCTCTATTAAAAAAACGGAAATGCAGCGTGCAAAACGGAGCGCCTTCCAAAAAGGCACCCGTACATTATACCTTAAAGCTCTAATTTCTGTCAACCACTATTTTTCGGTATCATTTTGCCCAAAACCGCAAAAACTGGGGTCGGAACGAAATTTTGATCGGAAACGGAGCTGAACTGACCCATGAAAAAAAGGACCTTCATCCGCGCCCTGAGCTACCTCTCCGCGGCGGCGCTGACGCTCGGCGTGCTCGCCTGCACGGGCTATGCCGAGGCGCGGCGCTATGAGCGGGCTTACCGCAACAACGCCGCCCACGCCTTCGGCGAGCTCGTCACCGCCGTCGGCGAGATGGACGCCGCGCTGGAAAAGAGCGTGCTCGCCGTGTCGCCGAAGATGCAGAGCGCCGTATGCACCGAGCTTTTCGGCAAGGCGATGACGGCGCAGATGTCGCTCAGCGCGCTGCCGTGGGGCGCGGAGGAGCTGGAGCACACGGCGGACTTCATCAGTCGTGTCGGGGATTACGCCTTCTCGCTCTCGCGCGCGGCGGCGTCCGGCGCGGGCTACGGCGACGAGCAGCGCGAAGCGCTGCGGAGCCTTTCGGAAACGGCGGGCGTGCTCTCCCAGAACCTCAGGAGCCTCCAGACGGACGTGCAGTCCGGGCGTCTGACGCTCACCCAGCTGCGCCGCAGCGCCGGGCAGCTCTCGGAATCGCAGGCGGACGAGCCCGGCTGGGCGGGCGACTCCGTGCGGCTCATCGAGCAGGAGTTTCCGGAGGTGCCGGCGCTCGTCTATGACGGACCGTTTTCCGAGCATCTCCGCAGCGCCTCGCCCCGCGCGCTCGAAGGGCTCGCGGAGGTGACGAGCGAGCAGGCGCGCGCCGCGGCAGCTGCGTTCCTCGGCGTCGCGAAGCCGCAGGTGCGTCTCACGGGCGAGACGGAGGGCGACCTCCCCTGCTACACCCTCGCCGCGGACGACGCCGGCGGCGCGACGGCTTACGTCTCCGTGACGAAGCGGGGCGGCAAAGTCCTCGCGATGCTCTCGTCCCGCCCGGTCGGGTCGGCGCGCTTTTCCGCGGAGCAGGCGGTCGCCGCCGCGCGCGACAAGCTCGCCGCCTGCGGCTTTGCGGGCATGGAGGAGACTTATTATATGATCCAGGGCGGCATTCTGACCGCGAACTTCGCCTACCGGCAGGGCGAGGTGCTCTGCTACTCCGACCTCATCAAGGTCTCCGTCGCGCTCGACAGCGGCAAGGTCTGCGGCTTTGAAGCCCGCGGCTGGATCGAGTCGCACTGCGAGCGCAGCCTCGACGCCCCGGTGATCGCGGCAGAGCTCTCGCGCGCCGCCGTCCCCGCCGGGCTCACCGTCTTGGCCGAGCAGCTCGCGCTCGTCCCATCGGACGGCAAATACGAGACCCTCTGCCGCGAGCTCAAATGCGCCGACGCCGACGACCGCCACTATCTTCTCTACCTGAACGCCGCCACCGGCGAGCAGGAGAAAATTTTGATCCTGCTGGAGGACGAGACCGGGGTGCTGACGATATAAAAAGTCGAATG
>CAVCTM010000129.1:0-4960 GCA_963605115.1 Pseudobutyrivibrio sp.
GCACAGGGAGGCCTTTAAAATCGCGGCGTTTCCGTGTTAGTTAAAACGCTGGTGCTTGGACTACAGGGGGGTTCCAAGGGGGGTCGAAGACCCACTTGGTCGTTCAGGAGGAGGATTGTTAAGGAGGGACCCAATCGAAAGGGTCCCTCCTTAACTGTGCCTTTGCCTTCTTTCCCCACAGGGGGAAAGAAGGTCGCGCCGCAGCGCGAAACACCCCAAATTACAATTTCAATCGCGCCCGCAGGCGCGTTCAATATTTACTCCCCCCGCGCCGCGCGGCGCGAAAAAGCCCCCTCACCTCACCCGCAGGGTGAAATAAAACGCGCAGCCCTTGCCGGGCTCGCTCTCCGCCCAGATGCGCTCGCCGAGACCGCGGGCGGTCTCGCGGGCGATGGCGAGACCGAGCCCGCTGCCGCCGTTCTGGGCGTCGCCGCGGGCGCAGCGGTAAAAGCGCTCGAAAATATGCGGCAGGTCCTCCGGCGCGATGCCCGCGCCGTTATCGCGCACGCAGAGCGTCGCCGCGCGGCCGCTCACGGCGGCGCTGACGCGCACCGTGCCGCCCGCGGGGACGAACTTCACGGCGTTATCGAGCAAAATCTCCATAATCTGCCGCACACAGGCGGCATTGGTCCAGAGTGTCGGCAGCGCGTAAACGCTCCCGTCCACCTCCAGCGCGACGTCCGTGCAGTCGCAGAGCAGGGCGTAGCTCTCCAGCACGGGGCGCAGCAGCGCCTCCGCGTCCACGGCGGTGCGCGTGAAGTCCGTGTTCCGGCTTTGCAGCCGGCTGAGCTCCAGAATTTCCTGCACCATGCGGTACTGCGCCGCAGACTCCTGCAAAATGAGCCCGTAATAGACCTGCTGCTTGTCCGGGTCGGAGACAACGCCGTCGCAGAGCGCCTCGGCGAGCATGCGCACGGAGGAGATCGGCGTTTTGAGCGCGTGGGTGACGTTCGCGATATACTCCTGCCGCGTGCGCTCCAGGCGCTCCTTCCGCCGCGCGTTGGAGAGCAGCAGATAGGCGCAGAGCCAGTAGAGCACGGTAAAATAGCAGAAAAACGCGATCAGCGCCTCCGGCAGATCGAACATGTTCTTCGCGAGCATCACCGCCCCGGCGCGCTCGCCGCCGAGCGTGAGCGGCACGACGGAGACGGTCAGGATATCCGGCAGCGTCCGCTCCGTCTCGCGCGAGAAGGCGAGGCGGAAGAGCTCGCGCCCCTCCATGGCGGCGGCGACGTAGCGCTCCACCGGCAGGCGCGGCGCGCTGCCGCGGCGCTGTACCGGCGCGAGATGGAGCAGCTCGGTCCCGTCTGCGCCGTAAACCAGAATGCGCGTATTGGGTCCCACGACCGCTTCGAGCGCGGCGAGGCCGCCCGCGGCGTAATCCTCCGCGACCGTGCGGGCGTTGCGTATCAGATAGCTCTGCTGCCCCTTCACCGGCGACCAGCCGATGACGCCGACGCCGAGCGCCAGCATCAGCAGATAGCCCGCTGCGGCGAGCGCGGCGCAGAGCCCGCGGCGCTCCGCGAGGCGCTTCACAGCTTCTCCTCCATTTTATACCCGATGCCGTAGACCGAGCGGATGGCGAAGTGGACGCCCTCGCGTCCGAGCTTCTGGCGCAGGCGCTTGATGAGCGTGTCCACGGCGCGGGTGTCGCCGCAGTATTCATAGCCCCACGCGGCGTTCAGGATATGCTCGCGCGTCAGCACCTTGCCGCGGTTTTGAAGCAGAAACGCCAGCACGTCGAGCTCCTTCGCCGTCAGCGCGAGCTCCTCGCCATCCAAAAACGCCTGATAATTGTCCGGCAGGACGCTCAGCTCGCCGATCGTGAGCTTCCGGGGCTCCGCGGCGGGCTGGGCGCGGCGCAGGAGCTTTTTGATGCGGATGGTGAGCTCGCGCGGGGAGACCGGCTTCGTCAGATAATCGTCCGCGCCGACCTCCAGCCCGACGATGCGGTCGATGTCCTCGCCGCGGGCGCTCAGCATAATGATCGGCACGTCGCCTTCCCGCCGCAGCGCGCGGCAGACCTCGTAGCCGTCCATGCCGGGCAGCATCACGTCCAGCACGATGGCGTCCGCGGGCATCTCCCGCTGCAAGCGCAGCGCGCTCTCCCCGTCATAAGCCGAGAGCACGCCGATGCCCTCCGCCTCCAGATAGCTCCGCAGGCTCTCGTGGACGACGCCGTTGTCGTCGCAGATCAGAACCGTGTATCCCGCCAAGGGGCTCCACCGCCTTTCTTCATTCTTCCCGCCCATTATAGCGCCGGAGCGCCCGCAGGGGCAAGGGCGGGATGAAATATTTTCAAGATTTGTCCTCGTCCTGACACATTTCTGCCGCTTTTATCGCGTATATTCGTGCTTGAAGGCGGACAGTTTTCACAAAGCAGCCCCATGCCGAACGGGAAAAAGCTGGCGGATGCGACAAAAACTGTCCCAAATACCAACCATCGGTTGACAAGAGCACGCACGGTTTTGGCGATCCCGGCGGCGCCCTAAGCTGCGTCATCAGCCTTGGAAATACACAAAGTATTCCCTGCGGCTGATTCCTTGCCTGAACACCGCCGGGAACGCCAAAACTGCTGCGCACCTGTCAGCGCTGGATTTCCGAGTGATTTTCGGCTTTTGAGGCGCAGGCGGGCTGACCTGACATTTTCCGTCTGGTCTGCCTCGGTCCCTTCCTCTTGACCGAGGCGGACGCCCGTCAAGCCGAAAAGGGCGAAAAGCGCCGGAAAGACGCGCTGTCAGGCGTGCGTGATCTTGTCAACCGATGGTAATAAAAAGGAAAGATGAGGAAAGAGCATGAAAAAACTGACCAAGATCCTGCTGCTGGTGCTGGTCGCGGCGCTTCTGAGCGTCTCGGTGCTGGCGGCGACGGGCGTCGTCGATGCGAAGCTCACTTACCGGGACATCAAGCTGGTGCTTGACGGCAGGGAGATCACGCCGACGGACGCCGCGGGCAAGAGCACGGAGCCGTTTATCCTGAACGACAGCACCTATCTCCCCGTCCGCGCGATCGCCGAGGCGCTCGGCCTCGACGTCAAGTGGGACGACGAGACGAGCACCGTCAGCATCGTGAGCGACGGCATCCGCGCCGACGAGGTGATCAAGGATGTCCATGCCATCGGCTTTGTGGACGCCGACGGCGCGAAGCTGCGCGCCATCGCCGTGGAGTATGACGCGGTGCTGAAGGCAGAGAGCGTCAGCGCGGACGATTTCGTTGTCGCCGATTACGGCACGCTCGCGAGCCCGAAGTGTGAGCTCGGCGAAAGCCCCGGCGCGGTCACGCGCGTTTACGTCAACGACAAGCCGGAGACCGCCGGGACCGGCAAGACCGAGGGCAGGTATGTCATCATCGAGGTCAACACCGACTACCAGCTCGCCTCCGTCGCGAAGAAATACGCCGCGGCGCTCGCCGCCGGCGTCAGGCAGGTCGGCTCCGTCGAGTCCGACAAGGGCGTCATCGTCCCCGCCGTGGAGATGGTGAAGAACTATGACCACATCGTCATCGAGGGCACGAAGCCGAACGGCGAGCCCAAGCGCGACGAATACGACCTCGCCCGCGAGGGCACCTACACCATCGAGGGCATCGAGGGCTACGAGCTCCACTCCGTTGCGCTCGGCAATGCCTTCCACGCTACGAACTGCTTCGACGAGGCGGACGGCAAGCTCCACGACTTTGATCTGGCTTACGCGCTCTACGTCCCCGAAGACTATGACCCGAAGGGCAATTACGGCCTCGTGCTCCACATCGAGGACGCCGGCTTCCTCGGCGCGGACGAGGCGACCTGCGACCCGATGATCGTTCTGACCGAGGGGCAGGCGCCCGCCAACTTCGCCTCCGCGGAGGTGCAGGCGATGGCGAAGGAAAACGGCATGGACGGCCTCATCGTCGTCTGCCCGCAGTTTTATGAGGCGATCCGCACCACGCGCGACAACTGGTCCATCTCCTGCGGCGTCGCCGGAACGTGGCAGCTGCTCGACGCCCTGACCGAGAAATACAGCATCGACGAAAACCGCATTTACGGCACGGGGCAGTCCATGGGCGGCATGCAGGTCGTCGCGATGGCGGCGCAGCGCGACAACTATTTCGCGGGCATCTGGCTGCCCGGCTGCCAGTGGGGTTCCTGCTATAACCTCGAGGTGCCTTACTCCGGCTTCAACAGCCCCGCGGCGCGCTACTGTTCCTCCAACGACGCCACCATCTGGCGCACGGACGCCGACGGCAAGAGCACCGTGGAGACCAACTCCGCCGGCGAGGAGGTCGTGGCGCGCAACTGGTACTACCTCGTCTCCGACGACAACATCCTCGTCACGAGCTGCGCGGGCGACGCCTTTGCGAGCACCGTGTGGCAGGAGTTCTGGTATCTCGTGAAGGACATGGGCGGCACGGAGTTCCCGATCGCCTCCGTCAAGCCGCTGGAGGACAGCGTGGACGAGATGAACGCCGCGATGCGCAAGCTCACCTCCACGGAAAACGACACCGGCTTTTACTGGATGCTTCAGGACGGCGGCAGCCACATGCTCACATGGGTCTACGCCCACAAGATGGACGCGGGCTATGAGTGGCTGCTGAGCCAGAAGCGCGAGGACGAGATGGCGCGCGGCAAGATCGCGCAGATGGCGAACCCGTGGCAGGCCGCGGACGCCGAGACCGCCGCCGCCGTCAACGCCGCGGACCCGAACCGCGAGATCGGCAGACTCTACGGCACGCCGAGCGGTGAATACTTCGCCGTCCCCGCCGCCGGAGCCGGCACCGCGGGCTACAACGCCGGCTGGTATAACCGCGGCGCGCCGATGGAGGGCAAGCTCCCCGGCTGGACCGCGTAAGAATTGAAATAGGATAGGCGTTTGTAAAAGTTAGGACTGAAACGCAGCGGATCTGTCGGTTTCATTGCAAAGGTGGAGAAGAGCAGAAAAGCGCAACACAACCAGAGCTGACCAATGCCAGCCCAGTGGAAACGTAT
>CAVCTM010000130.1:0-4941 GCA_963605115.1 Pseudobutyrivibrio sp.
AACCCTCCAGTCAGCCTTCGGCTGACAGCCTCCCTTGCACAGGGAGGCCTTTAAACTTGTGCGGCTTTGCCGCGATAAAACGTCAAATCCCCCGCCCCCGCAAAAAAAGGAAGCCCGACCTGTCGTCGGGCTTCCCCTTTTCCACTTATTTCGCGTATTCGATCGCCTTGGTCTCGCGGAGGACGTGGACCTTGATGGTGCCGGGGTAGGTGAGCTCGGCTTCGATCTTTTTGGCGATGTCGCGCGCGAGGATGACCATCTGGTCCTCGCTGACCTGTTCGGGCTTGACCATGACGCGGATCTCGCGGCCAGCCTGGATCGCGTAGGTGGACTCGATGCCGGGGAAGGAACGGGAGACCTCCTCCAGCTTTTCGAGGCGCTTGACGTAGTTCTCGATGTTCTCGCGCCGCGCGCCGGGGCGGGCAGCGGAGATGGCGTCCGCCGCCTGAACGAGGCAGGCGGTGATCGTGTGGGGCTCCACGTCGCCGTGGTGGGCGGCGATGGCGTGGATGATCTCCTCGGACTCTTTATACTTGCGGGCGATGTCCACGCCGATGGTGACGTGGCTGCCCTCGACCTCGTGGTCGATGCTCTTGCCGATATCGTGGAGCAGACCGGCGCGCTTCGCGGTGGCGACGTCGACGCCGAGCTCCGCCGCCATCAGGCCCGCGATGTGGGAGACCTCGATGGAGTGGGCAAGGACGTTCTGACCGTAGCTCGTGCGGAATTTCTGGCGACCGAGGAGCTTGATGAGGTCCGGGTGCAGACCCTGCACGCCGGTCTCGAACACGGCGCGCTCGCCCTCCGCCTTGATCGTGGCGTTGACCTCGCGCTGTGCCTTTGCGACCATTTCCTCGATGCGGGCGGGGTGGATGCGGCCGTCGGCGATGAGCTTTTCCAGCGCAAGACGCGCCACCTCGCGGCGGACGGGGTCGAAGCTGGAGACGGTGATCGCCTCAGGCGTGTCGTCGATGATGAGGTCGCAGCCGGTCAGCGTTTCGATGCTGCGGATGTTGCGACCCTCGCGTCCGATGATGCGGCCCTTCATCTCGTCGTTGGGGAGAGGAACGACGGAGACGGTGATCTCGCTCGCGTGGTCCACGGCGCAGCGCTGGATCGCCAGCGCGACGATCTCGCGCGCGGTGCGTTCGGATTCTTCCTTGCAGCGGGCTTCGGCTTCCTTGATCTTCAGCGCGGTCTCGTGGGTCACTTCGGACTCCACGCTCGCGATGAGGTATGCCTTCGCCTCGTCCACGGTGTAGCCGGAGATCTTTTCCAGCGTTTCGAGCTGGGCATCCTTGAGCTTTTCGATCTCCGCCTGACGAGCTTCGATGTCCGCCAGACGGCGGTTCATGTTCTCGGTCTTTTTCTCAAGGGAGTCGGTCTTGCGGTCGAGGGACTCCTCCTTCTGCTGCAAACGGTTTTCCTGCCGCTGCAGCTCCGCGCGGCGCTCGCGCACCTCGCGCTCGTACTCGGTACGGTTTTTGTGTATTTCTTCCTTTGCCTCCAGGAGCGCCTCGCGCTTTTTGCTCTCCGCGCTCTTTATGGACTCGTTGATGATCCGCTTGACCTCCTCCTCGGCGCTGGAGATCTCTCGCTCTCCGACGCGCTTGCGGTAGAGGATGCCGAGGCCGAATGCGGCTATCGCTATCACGATCAGCACCACGACGGCGCCGATGATCCATCCCAAACTTGGCATAGTAAGTAAACACACCTCCATTCTTTTTAGAATTTTGCGGTGGGTTTCTCTCTTGCCGATCTATATTTTTCTCTATATCGCGGCAGGTTCGATGAAAAGGGCGGGCAGCAAAGAGTCATTTTTGCACGCCCGCCAGATCGTAACAATACGGGTAACGCCATGAAAGCGCACACCCACTCTCCCCGGAATGGGCGCATTTTCACCCGTCTATTTTAGACCAAAGCCATGGTTATGTCAAGCAATTTTTAGTCGATGACATGGTGCGCCGCCCATTTGCCGCTGAAATAGCGCAGCGTGAAGCAGATACTGCGCACCGTCCAGTCGGCGAAGTAGCCGCACCAGATGCCGACGAGCCCCCAGCTCCACACGCGGCAGAGCAGTGTTGTGAGCGCGACGCGGCAGACCCACATGGACACGACGGAGACGATCATCGTGAACTTCACGTCCCCCGCCGCGCGCAGTCCGTTCGGCGGCACGAAGGCGAGCGCCCAGAGGAAGGGCTTCACGATGCTGATGACGAGCATGACATGCACCGTCATCGCGGCGGCGTCCGGCTCCAGCCCGGCGACGCGCGTGACCGGCGCGGTGAGGAAGAAGATGCCCCAGTTGATGACGAACAATATCGCCGTGGACCAGCCGGTCAGCTTCACGATGCTGCGTTTCGCCTCGTCGAGCCGCCCTGCGCCGATGCACTGACCCGCGACGGTCATGAGCCCTGTGCCGATGGCGGTGCTCGGCATGCTGGTGAGGTATTCGAGCACGACGACGATGGCGTTGGCTGCAATGGCGGCGGTGCCGAGGGTGGAGACGGTGCTCTGCACCATCAGCTTGCCGAGCTGGAACATCGCGTTTTCGATGCCGGAGGGGATGCCGATGCTGAGCACGAGCCAGATCACGCGCCAGTCCGGGCGCAGCGCCGTCAGCGGTCCGACCTCGACGGTCTGTCCGGGGCGGCGCAGGTAGCAGAGCATAACGACGGCGGAGAGCGCGGTGGACGCGGTCGTCGCGATCGCGGCGCCGGCGACGCCGAGGTCGAACACGAACATCAGCAGCGCGTTGCCCGCGATGTTCACGAGATTGCAGCAGGCGGACACGACCATCGGCAATCGCGAGTTGCCCGCGGCGCGGTAGAGCGCGGCGGCGGCATCAAATACCGCCATGAAGGGGTAGGAGAAGGCGGTGATGAGGAAATAGGTCTCCGCCGCCGCCATCACGTCCGCCTCGACCGTGCCGAAAATGAGGTGGAGCAGCGGCTTGCGCAGCGCGAGGCAGAGCGCCATGACGAGCATGCCGAGCGCTGCGGCGCTCAGCAGCACCTGCCGCGCCGCGCCGTCGGAATGCGCCTTGTCGCCCCTGCCCAGATACTGGGAGCAGACGATCGTGCCGCCCGCGGCGAGCGCCGTGAAGAGGAAGATCACGAGCTTGTTGATGGAGTCCACGAGCGAAACGCCGCTGACCGCCGCGGAGCTGACGTTCGAGACCATCAGCGTGTCCGCGATGCCCATCAGACTCGTCAGCACCTGCTCGATGATGAGCGGCACGAGCAGCCGCCGCAGGTCCCGGTTCGTAAAGAGCGGTTTCATCCCGTTTCTCCCTTCGTTTTCCGCTTTTTTGCCACAGTATATTATCACGCCCCGGCGAAAAATGCAAATAAATCTGCGGGCGGCATTTTGCAGCGAATCCTGCAAATGCTTTCGCATGCTGAAGTGTTGTGGCGCGTGAGGAAAATCTTTTGCAGTTTTTGCGTTTGGCACTTGTAATTTTCCGCGGCATACAGTATAATATCCGAACAAGATTCTTTGATTTCAGGACGTGATCACTATGAAAGCTTACCTCGAACTGACGCCGGCGGAGCGCAAGGCGGAGCTGGCGGCGCAGCGCAAGCTGTTTGAAAAGGAAAAGGCGGCGGGCCACAGCCTCGACATGTCCCGCGGCAAGCCGGACGCGACGCAGCTCAATCTCAGCATGGAGATGCTCCAGCAGAACCCCTACGACCTTATTTATACCCGCAAGGGCACGGACGTTCGCAACTATGGCGAGCTCGCCGGCGCGGACGAGGCGAAGGAGCTGTTCGCCGACCTGCTCGGTCTGAAGATGGAAAACATCATCATGGGCGGTCAGAGCAGCCTCTGCCTTATGTACGATATGGTCATCAAAGCCTTCGTCCTCGGCGTTTACGGCGGCAGCAAGCCCTGGGGTCAGCAGGGGCACATCAGGTTCCTCTGCCCCTCCCCCGGCTACGACCGCCACTTCCGCATCACGGAGGAGTTCGGCATCGAAAACATCCTCATCCCGATGACGCCGACGGGTCCCGATATGGACATGGTGCGCGAGTATGTCGAAAAAGACGCCTCCGTCAAGGGCATCTGGTGCGTGCCGAAATACTCCAACCCGCAGGGCTATACCTACTCCGCCGAGACGGTGGACGCCTTCGCCGCGCTGAAGCCCGCGGCGGACGATTTCCGCATCTTCTGGGACAACGCCTATTTTGTCCACGATTTCCGCTACCCCGGCGATGTGCTCGTGAACATCTTCGACGCCTGCAAAAAGTACGGCAGCGAGGACATGGTCTATGAGTTTATGTCCACGAGCAAGGTGACCTTCGCGGGCGCGGGCGTCGCCGTGTTCGCGGCGAGTCGTCCGAACATCGCCTTCCTGACGAAGCAGATGAGCGTCCAGACGCTGGGCTATGACAAGATCAACCAGCTCCGCCACGTCAAGTTCTTCAAAAACGCCGCGGGACTGATGGCGCACATGAAAAAGCAGGCGGACTATCTCCGCCCGAAGTTCGACTGCGCGCTCGCCGCGCTGAAGACCGGGCTGGACGGCGCCGGCATCGGCACATGGACGAATCCGAACGGCGGCTACTTCATCAGCTATGACGGTCTGCCCGGCACCGCGAAGCGCTGCGTGGAGCTCTGCGCCGAGGCGGGCGTAAAGCTCACCGAAGCCGGCGCAGCGTTCCCCTACGGGGTCGACCCCGAAGACAAGAATATCCGCCTCGCCCCCAGCTATCCCAGCACCGAGCAGCTCTACCAGAGCATGAACGTCTTCTGCATCTGCCAGAAGATCGCCGCGCTGGAGGCTCTGGAGGGGAAATAACGCGTCTGGTCCCGCCCGGTTTTCGGGCGGGACTTGTTTTTTAGCTGAACGCGCCTTGCGGCGCTAAGATTTAATTTGTTTCGCGTCCGCGGGACGCGACTTACTTTGCCCCTCGCGGGGAAAGTAAGCAAAGGCGCGGT
>CAVCTM010000131.1:0-4939 GCA_963605115.1 Pseudobutyrivibrio sp.
CAGCAGGATCCTGCTGATCTTTTCGGTTCCGAATAGGTTCGAGGTTTCCATGGTGTCTGTGCCTTTGTAATTTATAGATCGATCCGTCTTTTTATTTTTCCAGCAGACACACGCACTCCACGTGCTCCGTGTGGGGGAACATGTCCACGGGCTGGACGCGGCGGACGCGGTAGCCGGCGGAGGTCAGGACGGCGCAGTCGCGGGCGAGGGTCTCCGGGTTGCAGGAGACATAGACGACGCGGCGGGGCGCAAGGTGGATGAGGGAGGTGAGAAACCGCGCGTCGCTCCCGGCGCGGGGCGGGTCCATGAACACCACGTCGCAGTGTTCACCCTGCGCCGCCATCTCCTCCATAAACTCCCCGGCGTCCGCGCAGGTGAACCAGCAGTTTTTCACGCCGTTGCGCTTCGCGTTCGCAATGGCGTCGCGCACGGCGTCGGCATTCAGCTCCACGCCCGCGACCTCCCCGGCGGAGCCGGAGGCGGCGAGACCGATGGTGCCGGTGCCGCAGTAGGCGTCCAGCACGCGCTCCGTGCCCGTCAGGGCGGCGAAGTCGAGCGCCGTGCGGTAAAGCCGCTCCGTCTGGGCGGGGTTGATCTGGTAAAAGCTCTTCGCCGAGATGCGGAAGCGCAGGGAGCAGAGCTCGTCCTCGATATAGCCCTTGCCGAACAGGACCTTTTCCTGCCTGCCGAGCACGAGGGAGGTTCGGCCGGGGTTGACGTTCAGCAGCACGGTCGTGATCTCCGGGTGGCGGCGCAGCAGCTCCGCGAGGAAGGGCTTTTGCAGCTTGAAAATGGGCGACACGGCGACCAAAACGACCATGACCTCGCCGGTGTGGAAGCTGCGCTTGACGAGCACATGGCGCAGCCAGCCGCCGCCCCGCCGCTCGTCGTAGACGGGAATTTTGAACTGCGGCAGCATTTTGCGGATGTCCACGATGAGCTTATCCGCCGTCTCGTCCTCCAGCATACAGTCGTCCACCGGCACGATGCGGTGGCTGGAGGACTGGTAAACGCCGGAGATGATGTGCCCTTTCGCGTCGAGCCCGAAGGCTGCCTGCACCTTGTTGCGGTAATGATACGGCTTATCGCAGCCGAGAATTCTGTCCACATGGCAGAATTTTCCCATCAGCGCGTTGACCTTGCCCTGCTTGATCTCAAGCTGGCGGGCGTAGGGCAGGTTCTGCATCTGGCAGCCGCCGCATTTTTTCGCGAGCGGGCAGGGCGTGTGGTCCATAACGTATGTTTTTTCCGCTTCCATAAAGAGCCTCCCAAGGTCAAATTCCGTCCACGGCTTTTGGTCCGGCGGCGGGAGCGTGAATTCCATCCGCCGATCCGAAGCGGGGTGGGTGAAGCCGAGGCGCGCCGACCAGAGCGCGATGTCGCCCTGCTCGTCCGCTCCGCCGTATTTGCGGTCGCCGACGAGGGACCAGCCGCGGGCGGAAAACTGGGCGCGGATCTGGTGGGTCCGCCCGGTATGGAGCCGGATGCGCAGCAGGCTCAGCCCCGCCGCGCGGTCCAGCACGGTATAGTCCAGCACCGCCTCCTGCACGCCGGGACCCGGTGCGGCGGCGACGTAGGTTTTCCGCTCCGCCTTGTCGCGCGCGAGCAGATCGCGCAGCGTCCCGCGCGCCGGCGGCGCGCCGCGCACTACGGCGAGATATTCCTTTTCAAAGCCGCCGTCCATGACAAGCTTTCCGAGCGCCGAGGCGCTTTCCGCGCTGCGCGCGAGCAGCATCAGCCCGCCGACGACCTGGTCGAGCCGGTGGACGGTCCGCGCCTCGCCGCCGAGGGCTTTCCGCACGCGCTCCGGCATCCCGCCGGGGCAATCCGTCGAGAGCACGCCGCAGGGCTTGACCGCGACGGCGATATGATCATCCGAGTATAAAATATCCATAAGGCGTATTCTAACACGTTTCCTTTCGATTTGGAACCGTGAAAATGCAAAAAAACGCGGACACGCCGTGAGGACGCGTCCGGAGGTTCTTCCGTTCTCAGCAATAAAACTCCGCCATATCGTCCAGACGCAGGCAGGCGAGCGCGCGGGCGGGGTATTCCTCATAGCCGCAGAGACAGTCGAGGTCCAGATAGCCGGGACCATGGAAAATGCGCAGCTGCTCGCCGCGGGCGGCAAGGTCGGCGCAGATGACATCCGCCTCCTCGTCGCTTCTGCCGAGGCAGACGACCGGCGTGTGGCCGATCAGGAGCGTTTTGCCGGGGATCGGGTTCGGCGTGTCCGGCTGCGGGCGCTGCCACACCTCGTCGTGGACCGTGGCGCCGGGGAAGCCGTGGACGAGATAAAATTCCCGCTGCCCGACGCGGACCTCCAGATGGCTCGGCAGCGCGGCGATGTAATCGAAGAGCGCGGCGCGCTCAGCCTCGCTGAGATGCGCGAGGCCTTCCTTGGTCGGCGCGTTGCGGTTGCGGTCCCAGCGGCGGCGGACGGTCTCGTCGGCGTTCGGTGCGTAATATTGCAGGCACATATATTCGTGATTGCCGAGCAGCAGCGTCATGTTCTCCGCGCGGCGGATGTCCCGCAGCAGCTCGATCCCCTCCGGACCGCGGTCGATGACGTCGCCGAGGATATAAAGCCGGTCCTGCGCCGAAAACGTGAGAAAATCCAGCAGCGCATAAAACCGCGCGCGGTCGCCGTGGATGTCGCTCATTGCATAGGCCGCCATGCGGTGGGTCTCCTTTCGTCGCTCTCATTCGCGGTCTAAGATCTCGCGGATGCGCTCGCTCACGGCGCCGGCGCGGAGGTCGGCGATGTCGATGACGTCGATATCCAGCGCGGCGGCGCGGTGGCGCGTGACGGCGCGGCAGTATTCCGCCGTGACGATCGCGGCGCGCGCCGCGGCACCGCCGAAGCGGTCGCGCAATATCGCGAGCTCGTTGAGCGCGTCGGTGCTGACGGCGCAGGTCTTGCAGCTCACGAAAAGCGGCGTGACGCCCCGCACGGCAACGGCGTCGAGCTCGTTCGTCACGCTGTCGCGCCTGCCCTCGCCCGCCCAGTCGACGACGACGCTCGAACGCACGTCGTGAAAGATCCCGGTGTCGAGGCAGGCTTTGTAGACATGCAGCTCCAGCGCGCTGCCCACGTCGCGCAGCCACCAGCGGATCTGGGCGTCGCGGAAGTCGAAGGCGACGTGTTCGCCGCGGCGGATGCGCAGCCGGCGGAGAAAGCCCGCACGGGCAAGGTCGCGCAGTGCCGGCTCCGGCGCTTCAACGCGCTTGCCCTGCTCGCCCTTGACCTCCCACGGTCCCTCCGCGTGGAGCGGCGGCTTATCATCCGGCGGGCACTGGGAGAGGCGCTGGATATAGGTCACGAGCTTTGCCCACTCGCGGCGGTAGCGCAGGTAGATGCCGAAAAGCGCGTCGATCTTCGGCAGATAGTGCGGCAAAACGCTGTTGTCGACCCGGCCGGAGCGCAGCGCGCCGCCCGCCATGAGAAAAACGTCCTCGACCGAGTGCTGCACCGTGCAGAGCAGCTCATCGGCGAAGTCCGCGCCGGAGATGTTGTAAAAGCGGCCCCGCTTGCGGCTGAAGGTGAAGACCGGGATGTCCGACTCGGCGCAGAGCAGCCCGCCGGCGAAGAGCGCGGCGTCCGTTCCGCCCGTGATGTCCAGCGCGCAGTCCGGGTGGGACTCCACGACGCGCTGGAGCTGGCGCTTCACGCGGTCGGCGCGGTAAGGGCTTGTCTCCAGAAAGGTCAGCCGGGTTTGAAGTCCCTGCTTTTTGGCGTATTCGCGCAGCTTTTCCTGCATCGTGCGGTCCTGCGCCGCCTCCGCCGGACAGAGAAACACGACCTCCGCCGGACGGAAGACCTCCATGGCGAGCACATTTTCGATCGGCCGCTCGTCATAGAGCTCGATGAGCGTCTGCATGGCGTTCCCTCCCGAATGATATCTGTCCGATCATTTTAGCAGAAGTTGCGCCTTGTGTAAAGCGTCGGAATGTGGTATGCTCGGCGGAGAAACAGTTTTTTTCGGAGGCTTTGCGCGATGGAGCACATTTTTCTGACCGGGGATATTCAGGTGGGAAAGTCCACGCTCATCCGCCGCGTGCTCGCCGCGCTCCCGCCGCTCGCGCTCGGCGGGTTCTTCACCGTGTCCGAGCCGGACGCGGAGACGGGCGAGCTCGGCGTCTTTCTGCTGCCCGCCGCGGAGCCGGACGCGCCGCGCTCGGCGGAAAACCGCGTCGGACTCCGCATCCGCGGGCGCGGCGGCGTCGGGGATGCGGCGGTGTTCGATCGCGCCGGCTGCGCCGCGCTCGCCGGAGCGGAGGGGGCACAGCTCATTCTGATGGACGAGGTCGGGCGAATGGAGCGCGATGCCGCCGCCTTCACCGCGCGCATCGAAGCGCTTCTGGACTGCGAAAAGCCCATCCTCGGCGTCCTCCGCGGCGCGGCGCACACGCCCCTCGCCGAGCGCATCCGAAGCCACTCCGGGACGCGGCT
This sequence comes from Pseudobutyrivibrio sp., assembly GCA_963605115.1. GTDB lineage: Bacteria > Bacillota > Clostridia > Oscillospirales > Oscillospiraceae > SVKR01. Next base: position 4,454 of record CAVCTM010000131.1, read on the forward strand.
CGTGGTCGTTACCCCGGAGAACCGGGAGGAGCTTCTGCCGCGGATCATGGAGCTTTTGCGTGGGGAGATTGGAGGATGATGATCTGCTTCGCGCCGCGCGGCGCGGGGGAGGGGGGAGAATAGAATTTGAACGCGCCTTTGGCGCTAAGATTTAATAAGTTTCGCGCTGCGGCGCGACCTACTTTCCCCCTGTGGGGAAAGTAAGCAAAGGTGCACTGGTCAACAAATTTTGGACACCCGGACGCAAAAAGGATTTACGCGTGGACCGGGGCGTCATTTGTGTATGGGGCTTGGGCGGTTCTGAACCGGACTGGGGTCAGGTAGTTGAGGGACCACGCGGGGCGCTGCTCGTTGAAGAAGCGGATGTAGTCGTCGATCTCGTCCCTGAGCGGGCGCTCGCCCGTCACGTGCAGGTCCAGAAACAGCTCCTTATCCAGCCGTTGATCGCCTCCGTCGCCGCGTTGTCCGTCGGCGTCCCGGCGCGGG
>CAVCTM010000132.1:0-4872 GCA_963605115.1 Pseudobutyrivibrio sp.
TTTCCCCAAAGGCGAAGCGCCGGACTCTTTCCCCAGAGTCCGGCGCTTTATTTTTTCGCATAAGTTTCGGTTATCCCGCATAACAAGGTTCGATTGGACTTTTTATGCGGGCATTGCTATAATCCCTCACAAGAAAGGAGACCGTCCGGCGAAAGAAAACTGTGCATATTCCATAAATACTGCGCGTCCGAACCGTACAAGCTGCCGGCGGAGGGGCGCAAATACTTTATGAATACGGAGAATACAGCTATGAAAAAACTGACCCGGATCCTTGTGCTCGCGCTGGTGGTCTGTCTGCTGGCGACGAGCGTGTTCGCCGCGGCGGGCGCGGTGCAGAAGACGCTCACTTACCGCAATATCCGCATCACCCTCGACGGCGAGACGCTTACCCCGACGGACGCAGGCGGCAAGGCGACCGAGCCCTTCATCATGGACGACAGCGTCTATCTCCCCGTCCGCGCCATCTCCGAAGCCCTCGGCTGCGAGGTCAGCTGGGACGACGCGGCGAATACGGTGCGCATCTCCACGGAAGCACCGACACTTCTTTACAAGTTCCTGACGGACATCACCTACACGGACATCATCACGGACCCGGCGCAGGACAAGTATTTCAAGGAGGGCAGCGCCCTCGCCGGCGTGGAAGCTCTGCTCGACGCCGGACGCTGCTATGTCAACGGCTTCCGGATCCCCGCGACGGAAGCCGACTGCGGCGACGCCTTTGTGATCATGGGCTATGACAAGCTCTACAAAACGGAAAACGGCTGGGCGGCGGGAAACAACAAGCGCACCGGCACTGATTTCGCCGACGCCCGCCTCGGCATGGTCGAGGCACTCTCCCGCACCTCCGGTCTGCCCGTCTATCTCTATGACACGGACGGCGACGGTTACACGGACAAGATCAACTTCTCCTTCTACGCCGTGGCGCTTGTTGATTCGCTCATTGATAACGGCGACGGCACGATGCGCATCGACCGCGGCGATTTTGCGCTCACCAAAACGAAGCTGGATGTCAACGACGTGCGCTTCCCGGCAGAAAATGTCGATCCCGCCATCCGCGAGGGCGATTTCGCGATGTTCTGGGAGGATGCGCAGACCGGCTGGCGGCTCCAGCGCGAGACCGGCATCACCGGCAAGCTGACCTACGGCGCGGACCATCAGTATTACGTTTTCAACGGAGAGAAGATCATGGACGGCATGCATAACCCCAAGGCGAGCATCAATGTCGCAAACCGTCCGGGACAGTACACGAACGCCCACCTTGCCTTCGGGCTTGAGGATATGGAGGTCACGTTCTGGGTCACGACGGAGGGCAGCGTGGCATCCGGCTTCACCAGCAACGACAATGCCGCGCCCTCACTCGAAAAGGCGATCGCCTATTGCAAAGCACTGAAGGCGGACGTTGCGGTCAGCGCGGACGGCAGCGTCCTCGCGAGCGGCAAAAAGTGGGTCACGGCGGAGGACATGGCGGTTTACGACGCAGCCATCGCCGCGGCTGAGGCGGCGCTTGCGGACATGCAGACGAAAAACAGCGCGCTGGACACCCAGATCTATAACCTGTTCACCGCAACGTGGGGCGCAAAAGCCAAGATCGAGCAGATCCGCGAGGGCACGATCCCCGGCGGCTTCCTCGCCGCGGTCCAGACGGTGAAGTGACCAAGCATTTTTCCTCTCCTTTATAAAGCACAGCCGTGTGCGCCATAGGCGCACACGGCTGTCTGATTTTTTACATCCTGCGGTTCCGGGTCAGTCGCCGCACTTTGCATCGTAGGTCGCGATGAGCTTGTCGAAGTGGTGCTCGAACTTGTTGAGCTGCACGCCGTACATCTCGCAGAGAACGTGGACGCGCTCGTTGTCCTGAAGGGACTGCTTCCACGGGCGGATGGCGATCTCGTGCTGCAAACGGCGGACGGAGCGGTTGGTCTTCATCAGGTAGTGCGCGATCTCATAAGCGCGCTCCATCAGCTTCTCGTGCGGCAGGACCTCGTTCACCATGCCCCAGTCCAGCGCGGTCTTCGCGTCCAGAACCGACTCAAGGAACATAAAGTAGTTCGCCTTCTTGACCGGCAGGCAGGTGCGCAGGGCGAAGTTCATGCCGTCGCCGCCGACGATGTTCTTGGAGAAATGCGTGTCGGAGAAGCGGTAAGTCTCGTCGCAGAGGGTGATGTCGCTCATGAGCGCGAACTCATAGTGCTGCCCCTGCCCGTTGATGACGGCAATGGTCGGGATCTCGATGTCGTTTATAAAGTTTTCCACAAAATTCATCGTGTCCGGGATGTTGACGTCGTACTTCAGATCGAGGTCGCGACCCTGCTCCACCTCGTCGAAGGAGGTCGGGTCGCTCTCGTGGACGAGCCAGTAGGGGTCCGTGCAGGTCAGGATTAAGACCTCGTTTTTCTTATCGTGGCCGATCGCGGTCCAGAGCTCGCCGTAGGCGTTCTGGGTCTGGTAGCTCCACATAACGGGACCGCCCTTCCACGTCAGGCGGCAGAGCAGGATGCCGTCGTCCGTGCGCTCAAGATGGGCGTAATCCTTGAAGCGCTCGCTGTATTCCTCCAGCGTTTCCACATGGACCCAGGGCTGAATAGACATAGGTGTTTCCTCCTTAAATTTTACCGTCGGTTGACAAGGGTAAGTTTTCCCTGTGTTTAAGCATACCACGCCCCCCGCGCGGGGACAAGGCGGGCGCTTTTGGATTGGGTGGGGCGATTTTTGGGTCCGGTGGGACATTTTTCAGCATTTGACCGCTTGAATCTTTCCGGAAAATGGTGTTATAATTGGGAAAAAGCAAAAAAGGAGGTGCATCGCGGCTTATGTTCCGAATGCTTGTCGTGGAGAGCGAATACGCGGATTATCAGCAGCTCGTCGGGCTGACGGACCTGAAAAAGATGGGCGTGGACACCGTTGAATACTGCGACAGCGGCACCGCCGCATTCGAGCGGATCTTAAACGGCAGCCCGGACATCGTGTTCACCGACATCCAGCTTTCCGGGATGGACGGCATCGAGCTCATCCGCCGCTGCCGCGAAAACGGCATCGCCTGCTCCTTCGTCGTCGTGAGCCGCTGGCGGCGCTTTGAATATGCCCAGAGCGTGCTGCGCCTCGGCGTGACGGACTATCTCGTAAAGCCGGTGGACGCCGGGGAGCTGACGCGCGTGCTCGCCCTGCTCGTGGAGCGCCGCCGCGCGGAGGAGGCGAAGGAGGGCTCCGAGCGGCTGTTCCAGACGCGCCGCCTGCTGCGCAACTCCTTTATGTCTGCCTTCACCGCGCCGGACGCCTCCGGCGAATATTCGCTGGAGGAGCTCAACGAAACTTACCACTTTGCCCTCCGCGAGGGCGTGTTCCGCTCCGCCGTCATCGCGCTGAGCGGCCTGCCGGAGGCGGAGCGCGGCGTTTTTCTCCCCGCGCTGGCGCAGAGCATGCGCGCCCGCTTCGACCCCCTCTGCTATGAGATGATCCCCTACATCCGCGGCGAGGAGCGCCTGACGCTGACCTTCAACTACGATCCCGCCGGCGAGACGGAGGCGCACTTCCCCGATCTGCTTGAGATCGTCACCGAGCACCTGCATAAGCGCGGCTGCTCCGCCGTCACCTTCAGCATCGGGCTCGGCGCGCCGGAGACGGACATCCGCGCCCTGCGCCGCACGCTGGACACCGCCGAGCGCGCCATGCGCTGCCGCCTGCTGCGCGGTCAGAACCAGATGTTCGACTATTCCCGCCTGAAATTCGAGGCGGTAAACGGCGAGGACATTTTAACACCGACGCTTCTGAGCGAGCTGCGCGCCGCCGCCGAGCTGATGGACGCCGCCGCTTACCGCGCGACGCTCTCCGGCGCCTTCGGGCTCATCTCCTACTACACGAACCCCGCCGTTGTCGTGGATATTCTCCACGCCGCGGTGGACACCGTTTACGAGACCTGCAACAGCTCCGGCTATACCGTCGTCCCGCGCGACGCGCGCAACTGCATCTTGGAGCGGCTCGGCGGCGAGATGACGCTGAGCTCCACCTTCGAGACCCTGCTGCGCTGGGTCGAGGAGCAGTTTGAGGCATGCCGCAGCGAGCGGCAGAACAGCCGCCCCGTCCGCGCCGCCAAGCGCTACATCCGCGAGCACTATATGGAGAGCCTCACCCTTGAGCTCATCGCGGCGCACGTTCATCTGAACGCCTCGTATTTCAGCATCATCTTCAAAAAGCAGACGGGGCAGAATTTCTCCGATTTTCTCACCGCCTGCCGCATCGACGCCGCAAAGCAGCTCCTGCGCGAAACGGACATGCCCGTCTCCGCCGTCTGCGAAGCCGTCGGCTACCTCGACCGCAAGTATTTCAGCCGCACCTTCACGAAGCTCGTCGGCATCAAGCCCTCGGCATACCGAACGCTGCACGGCTAAAAAAGGAAGCGTCTGCCCCTCATCCGAGAAGGGCGGACGCTTCCTTTTGAATTTTTTCCGCGATCAGTTTCAGCCCTGCGGCGCGTTCGGCGGTGAAGGTGAGCTTCAAGTCCGTGCCGCGGAAGGGGTCGAGGGGCGCGGCGGCTATCTCCGCGGCGCTGCGTCCCCCGGCGAGCTCGGCTAAGACGGCGAGGACGCCGCGCAGGATGAGCGTGTCGCTGTCTGCGGCGAGGCGCACCGTCCCGTCCGGGCGGGGCAGCAGTGCGAGCCAGACGCGCGACTGGCAGCCCGCGACGAGATTTTCGTCCCGGCGCAGCGCCTCCGGCAGCGGCGCGAGCTCCGCGGATCTGGCGACGAGCCAGCTGTACTGATCGAACACATCGCCGATCGCGGCGATCTCCTCTGCGAGCGCCCGCTCGCGCTCCGCGATCGTCATACCCGCACCCCCAGCACGCCGAAAACGCGGCGGAGCGCGGCTTCTACGGCA
>CAVCTM010000133.1:0-4611 GCA_963605115.1 Pseudobutyrivibrio sp.
CCGGACCCACCATGCCCCCGCAGGGGCTGTATATGAACCGGATCTGGTACGAGGGAAATGTTGGAGACATGATGATAAAATAAAAGCCTTTGTTCCGGCAGGAGCCGGAGGCTCCTGCCGGAACAAAGACCTTTCCTTCTCCCCCGTGATGCAGATTTGACGGAAAGCTGTGGTATCGAATGGATGCTGCGGCGCATAAACTTGAAAACGAATTGGTGAAACGCATGGACGAAAAGCCGAAAAGCGAAAAGAAGCCGCCGGAGAAGCGGAAGCCGGGCAAGACCCTCCGCCGCATCGGTGCGGGGCTCTTAACGGCGCTGCTCATCGTGCTGGCGCTGCTGGTCTTCGTGTTCCGCGACCGGCTGACGGGCGAGGGGCTGCGCGAGACCTTCGGCAAAAACGCCCCCGCGGAGCTGACGGACGAGACCTATACCTACGAGACCGGCTCCGGGCAGGTCTTCGCCCCGGTGGGCGACGGGCTCGCCGTGGCGTCGTCCTCCGCCGTGCAGCTGCTGGACGAGCAGGGCGAGACCGTGTTCAAGCAGATCGTGAGCTACGGCGCGCCCGCCGCCTTCGGCGCGGACAAGGCGGCGCTCTTCTGCGACATCGGCGGCACGGGCTGCATTTACGTCACCGCCGCGGGCGAGAGCACGACCGTGAAGCCTGAGGGAGAGATCCTCTCCGCCTCGATCAGCGCCGCGGGCTGGTTCACGCTCATCACGGAGGAAGCCGGCTACAAGGGGCTCGTCAGCGTTTATAACGCCGCCTGCGAGCTGCAATACCGCTGGTGGTCCGGCTCCGGCTACGCACTGAAGGCGGCGCTCAGCCCCAACAGCCGCACCCTCGCGGTGCTGACAGCCGACATGGAGGGCGGCTATGTCCGCTTCTTCCGCCTCACGGACGAAAATGAGCTCGCGAGCGCGTTTTACGCGGACGAGCTGCTCTATGATCTCTATTTTATGGAAAACGACACCGTCTGCGCCGTCGGACAGACCGCGGTGCGCTTCCTCGACACGCTCGGCGCGGAGCGCGGCAGTTATCTTTTCGGCGAGAGCTACCTGATGGACTACGACCTCGGCAGCCGCGACTTCGCCGCGCTGTTCGTCAGCGATTACCGCACGGGCGAGCGCGGGCGGCTCGTTACACTGGACTCTGCGGGCAATGTGCTCGGTACGGCGGAAACGGAGCGGAGCGTCACGAGCCTCTCCGCCCGCGGGCGCCAGCTCCTCGTGATGACGAGCGGGGACCTCAGCCTCTACAGCGACAGCCTCGTCCGGCAATACAGCAACGAAACGCTGATGACCGCCCGCCGCGCCATTCTGCGCGCAAAGGGCGACATTCTGCTGCTGGGCGCATACAGCGCCGAGCGCTTCAGCTTTTGAAACGAGATAAAAGGTTAGGAGGACGCAATATGAAAGCGATCATCGATCTGGTCCTGCTCGGCATCCTGATCCTCTGCGTCTGGGCGGGCTACAAAAAGGGCCTGCTCATGGGCATCGCGGGGATCCTCTGCATCGTGATCTCCATTTACGGCGCGAATCTGCTGAGCAACGCCTTTTCCTACGACGTGGTGCCGGCGCTGCGGCCCTTTATCAGCGGCTATACGGAGAGCATGCTCAAAACGGGCGACACCCCCGTCCGGCAGGAGATGGGCTGGGAGGACTACGACCTCACCGCCGAGGACCTGCTCGCGCAGTATCCGGAGCGCAAGGCGGAGTTCTGCACCGCCTGCTTCCGCGCCGTCGGCGTGAGCTCCCCCGCCGCGGAGCATCTGGCGGACAAGGCGATCGCCTACGCCGAGGATAACGGCGGCACGGTCACGAACGCCGTGGTACATACCCTGAGCAGCTCGATCAGCTATGTCTTATGCTTCACGCTGGCGTTTCTGCTCATTCTCATCATTCTGACCGTCATCGGCAATCTGCCGAACCTCAGCTATAAGCTGCCGAACCTCGACATGGTGAACGACATCGGCGGCGCGGTGCTGGGGCTCGTGCGCGGGCTGCTTTTCTGCGCGCTGCTGGTCTGGCTGCTGAAGTTTTTGGGGATCATTCTTGGGCAGGACACCCTCGCGGACTCCACCCTCGGCGGCTGGCTGCTCAAGCGCGACTTTTTCTTCAAATATCTCGGAATTTAACAGGAGACGGATAAACACACTATGGAACCTACGATCTGCGCACGCTGCAAGAAGAACGCAGCGGTGATCTTTATCACGAAAATCGAGGGCAGCGAAACGAAAAACGAGGGTCTCTGCCTCAAGTGCGCCCGCGAGCTGCACATCAAGCCCGTGGACGACATCATTGCCAAAATGGGTCTCAGCGACGAAGACCTCGACACGCTTCAGGGCGACATGACGAGCTTTCTCCACGGCGAGGACCCCGACGCCCTTCCCGACGGCGGCGAGGACGACGGCAGCACCGACGACGAGGGCAAGACCGCGACCTTCCCGTTCTTAAACCGCCTGATGGGACAGGCAAACCGCGGCGAGGACGCCCCCGTCCCCGCCGATCCCGCGAAAAATCAAAGCTCCGGCGCTTCCGCCCCCGGCGGCAAGGAGAGCCGCCCGAAGCGCAAGTTTCTGGACGCTTACTGCATCAACCTCACCGACCGCGCCCGCGCCGGAAAGCTCGACCAGATGATCGGGCGAGCCGAGGAGCTGGAGCGCGTCATCCAGATCTTGAACCGCCGCCAGAAGAACAACCCCTGTCTCATCGGCGAGCCCGGCGTCGGCAAGACCGCCATCGCCGAGGGACTTGCCCAGCGCATCGCGGCGGGGCAGGTGCCCTATAAGCTCGCGGAAAAGGAGGTCTGGCTTTTAGACCTCACCGCGCTCGTCGCCGGAACGCAGTTCCGCGGCCAGTTCGAGTCGCGCATGAAGGGTCTCATTCAGGAGATCACGCGCGAGGGCAACGTCATTTTAGTCATCGACGAGATCCACAACATCGTCGGCGCGGGCGACGCCGAGGGCAGCATGAACGCCGCCAACATCCTAAAGCCCGCCCTCTCCCGCGGGGAAATTCAGGTCATCGGCGCGACGACCTTCACCGAATACCGCAAGCACATCGAAAAAGACGCCGCGCTGGAGCGCCGCTTCCAGCCCGTCACGGTCGCGGAGCCGAGCATCGACGACAGCGTAAAGATCCTCTGCGGCATCAAGCACTATTACGAGGATTACCACGGCGTCGCCATTTCCGAGGAAATGTGCCGCCTCGCCGTGACGCTCTCGGAGCGCTATATCACGGACCGCTACCTGCCCGACAAGGCGATCGACCTCATCGACGAGGCGTGCTCGGACGTCAACCTCAAAAACAAGACCCTCGCGCGCATCGAGGCGCTGGAGAAGGACATCGCCGACCTCGACAAAGAGCGCGAGCTGCTGATGGCGGACATGACGGGCGAGCACTTCGAGCGCCTTGCCCGCATCCGCGCCGAGCGGCTCCGCATGGACAACGAGCTGCTCGCCCTGCGCACGGAGGGCAAGCCAGCCCTGACGGAGGAAAACCTCGCAAGGATCATCGAGCTCTGGACCCACATTCCCGCGGCGAACATCCGCGAGGACGAGTTCACCCGCCTCGCCGGGCTCGCCGACCGCCTGAAGGCGCATGTCATCGGGCAGGACGCGGCGGTGGACGCCGTGTGCGCCGCGGTCAAGCGCAGCCGCGCCGGGCTTCAGGCCAAGCGCAAGCCGCTCTCGTTCATCTTCGTCGGCAGCACCGGCATCGGCAAGACCGAACTCGTCAAGCAGCTCGCCGCCGACCTCTTCGACGCGCCGGAGGCGCTCATCCGGCTCGACATGTCCGAGTTTATGGAAAAGCACTCCGTCTCCCGTCTCATCGGCTCGCCGCCGGGCTATGTCGGCTACGACGAGGCAGGTCAGCTCACGGAGAAGATCCGCCGCAAGCCCTATTCCGTCGTGCTCTTCGACGAGATCGAGAAAGCCCACCCGGACGTGCTGAACGTCCTGCTTCAGATCCTCGACGACGGCCGCGTGACGGACGCGCAGGGGCGCACGGTCAATTTTGAAAACACCGTCATCGTCATGACGACGAACGCCGGCAGCGGCAGCAAGAGCGGCACGCTCGGCTTCGGTATGAGCGCGAACGACCAGAACCGCGAGCGCGTGATAAAGGCGCTGAACGATTTCCTGCGCCCGGAGTTTATCAACCGCGTGGACGAGATCGTCTATTTCAACCAGCTCACGGAGGAGAATTTCCGCGCCATCGCCGCGCTGATGCTCGGCGAGCTGCGGGACGCGATGGCGTCGCGCGGCATGGCGCTGCGCTGGGACGAGAGCGTCCCGGCTTATCTCGCGAAGAAGAGCTACAGCCTCACCTACGGCGCGCGCAACCTGCGCCGCACGATCCAGAAGGAGATCGAGGACCGCGTAGCGAGCGAGATCGTGGACGTCCGCCGCGGCCGCGTCAGTACCGTGACGCTCACCGCGGACGACGATGGTGTAAAGATCACAGCAGAATAAGCCGCCCGCTTTAACAAAAAAATCGCCCTGCCTGACGGCAGGGCGATTTTTGGGCGTGTCAAGAAAAGAGCCGCAAACTGCGATTTTAAAGGCTCCCCTGTGTAAGGGGAGCTGGCGCGCGAAGCGCGACTGAG
>CAVCTM010000134.1:0-4610 GCA_963605115.1 Pseudobutyrivibrio sp.
GGATCCCCCGCAACGCCGCGCGGCGAAAAGCATACTTCGGCGACGCCTTCGACGCCTTCGACAAAGCCCCGACCAACGCGAGGTTTTTGGCGATCGTCACGGAGGTGGTGGCGGAGAAGACGCTGTGGGAGATGTGAGTTTTAAAGGATCCCGAAGTGTAAGGGGAGCTGGCGCGCGAAGCGCGACTGAGGGGTTGTTACCAAGCTTGCGCAAACGCCTTGCTTGGCAATCCCGGAAGCTTACAACCCTCCAGTCAGCGCTTCGTGCTGAAGCGCTCCCGGAGGGAGAGGCAAGGGGGTGGGGAGACTTTTTTTATTCCTCCAGCCCTCCGGTGAGGGCGCCGGTGGGACAGACGCGGACGCAGGCGGGGGCGAGCCCGGCGGCGACGCGGGCGGCGCAGCCGTCGCATTTCTGCATTTTCCGGTCCGCACCGAAGCACGGGGCGGCGACGGGGCAGACGGCGAGGCAGCGGCGGCAGCCGACGCAGGCGGCGTTATCCCAGACCGTGAGCCCCTGCTCGTTTTTGCGCAGGCAGCCGCGCGGACAGGCGGCGATGCAGGGCGCGTCGGCGCAGTGGAGGCAGCTTTCCGAGCGGTAACGGAAGCGCGGAGCGCACTCTATGACGCGGACGGCGCGCCACGCCGGGTCCCCGGCGGCGAGGTCGGCGTCGTGCTCGTCGAGACAGGCGACGACGCATGCGCCGCAGGCGGCGCAGCGGTGCTCGTCGAAATGAAAGCGGTAGCGCATCGGACGGTCAGTCCTCCTTTTTCGTGACGCGGCAGCGGAGCTGCTTATAGCCGGGGAAGCCCGTATAGGGGTCGCGGTGGTCCGCCGGGATGAGGCTGTTGACGTCCGCCTCGTCGTAGCCGTGGTACATATAGACCTCGCCGGGCGCGGCGGAGAGCGTCAGGTTCGCGCGGACGGAAATGGCGCGCAGCGGCGTGGCGAGCTCCACCCTGTCGCCCTGCGCGATGCCGCGTGCGTCGGCGTCGGCGGGATTTATGTCGACGCTTGCCTCCGGGCGCAGTGAGCGCGGCCATGGGCAGGCGTGGAGCCGGGAGTGGAGCATGCCGGGATTGCGCGCCCCGGCGCAGAGCGTGAGGTCAAATTCCGCGGCGTCCGCGGCGTCGAAGCTGTCGGCATAAACCGGCAGCGGGTCGAGCTCCGGGCGGCGGTAAGCGGCGATCGTCTCGCTGAATAGCTCGATCTTCCCCGTCGGCGTGGCGACGCCGCGGGCGAGAGCGGAGCCCCATTCATAGCCGCGGGCGTTCGGCGCGGGAACGGGGCGGTCCGCGCGGCGGAACGCCTCCCAGTCGCCGAGTCCGGAGGGCTCAAACAGCATCCAGCGCACGCAGGCGTCATAGCCGGCGCAGAGCAGCGGGTCGCCCAGCCCCAGCGCGCGGGCGAGACCGGCGAAGATCTCGGCGTCCGGGCGGCTTTCGTAAAGCGGCGGGATGACGGGCTGGGTGTAATACATAAATCTGTTCGCGTAGCACTTGACCTCTGCGCGCTCGAAGGAGGAGCAGGCGGGCAGCACGATGTCCGCGCTGCGGCAGCTCTCCGTCCAGAACAGGTCCGTCGCGACGATGAAGTCGAGCGAGCGGAGCGCGCGCAGAAAGCGCGGGGAGTCCGGATACATCTTGTGGTTCACGCCCGCGAGCAGCGCGGCGCGGATGGGGTAAGGCGCGCCGGACTCGATCTGCGCTGCGAGCGAGATCGCCTGTCCCTCGCGCATCATCTCGGCAAAGAGCGGATAGTCGGGGAGCCCGACGGCGGGCCTTGCCGTTTTGGGCTGCACGTCTGCGGTAAATTCCGCCTCGCGGGAGGTAAAGCCGCCGGGCGTGTTGCAGAAGGTCGCCGCGCCGAGCGCGGGGCGGAGCGTGCCGGGGCGGTCGAACTGACCGCAGACGGCGGCGAGACACATCAGCGCGCGGGAGGCGTTGAAGCCGTTTTTGCGGTGGGTGAGCCCCGTGCCGGTCATGATCGCGGCGGGCTTCGTGCGGGCGAAAAGCTCCGCAGCCTCGCATATCAGCACCGCCGGGACGCCCGTGATGCGCGCGCCCTCCGCGGGGGAAAAGCGCGAAACATAGTCGCGGTAAGACTCGAAGCCGTGGACGTATTTTTCGATGAAATCAAGGTCCGCGAGCCCGCTTTCGATGATATGGTTCGCCATCGCCGCGGCGAGGGCGGCATCCGTCCCCAGCCGGGGGCGGAGATAGAGGTCCGCGAGCTGTTCGCTCGCCGGACCGCGCCGCGGGTCGACGACGACGATCTTCCCGCCGCGCTCCTTCAGGGCAAAGAGCGCGGGCGTCTGGTGGATGTTTTTGTTGAAGGGGTCGCTGCCCCAGATAAAAAGCGCGGCGGCGTTCTGGAGGTCCGGCATCGTCGCGTGCCCGAAGACGCAGCGCGACGCCATGATCGCCGACCACCAGCAGGAGCTCGATTCCGTCAGGAAATTGGGGCTGCCGAAGTCGTAAGCCAGCCGCTGCAAAAACGGGCGGTACCACTTGCCGTAGCCGCTCAGAAATACGGCAGATTCCGCGCCGGCGCGCGCTTTGACCTCGTTCAGCCCCGCCGCGGCGAGGCTGAGCGCCTCGTCCCAGCCGATGGGCTCGAACTCGCCGCTGCCGCGCGCACCGACGCGGCGCATCGGCGTGCGGATGCGGTCCGGGCGCAGGACATACTGCCGCCCGGACGCGCCCTTGGGACAGAGCGCGCCGCGGTTCGGCGGAAAGCCGGGCGTGCCCTCGATCTTCAGCAGCTCGCCGTTTTTCACATAGACGTCCACCCCGCAGTGGACGCCGGGGGTGCAGATATCGCAGAGCGTATGGCGCACTTCCACGCCGTCGACGCCGGGGAGCCTGGGAGGAGTGTTTTTCATAGCGGCACCATCTTTACAGTACTATGGACATTCTACCGCGTTCGCCCTGCGGTGTCAAGGGCATGACATGTGGAAAAGCACTTTTCAAAGCCGGGCTTTTCTGCTATACTGGGCAAAAAATAACGGCGGGGAACGCCGGAAAAAACGGAGGAGCTTATGGAGAACAGGGTGCATGACCTGCGCAGCGCGCTGGCGCTGCTGGAGTCGATGCCGGGCGAGCTCGTGAAAACGCAGGTCCCGGTGGACCTCACGGCGGAGCTCGCCGGGGTCTACCGCCGCGTCGGTGCGGGCGGAACGGTGCGGCGGCCGACGCGCGTGAACGGACCGGCGATGCTGTTTGAAAACATCGCGGACCACCCCGGCGCGCGGGTGGCGATCGGCGTGCTCGGAAGCCGGGCGCGCTGCGCGGCGTTTTTCGGCTGCGGACAGTATGAGCTGCCGCGCGTCATCCGCGCCTGCGTGGACCATCCCGTCGCGCCGCGGCTGACGGAGGGACCCGCGCCCTGCCAGCAGCGCGTTTACCGCGCGGGCGACCCCGGCTTTGACCTGCGGCGCATCCTGCCGGTTTCGACGAACACGCCGGTGGACGCGGGACCGTTCATCACCATGGGACTCTGCTACGCCGCCCACCCGGACACCGGGCGCTTCGACGCGACGATCCACCGCCTCTGCGTGCAGGGTCCGGACGAGCTCTCGATCTTTCTCCAGCCCGGCTCGCGGCATATCGGCGCGATGGCGGAGCGCGCGGGCGAGTTGGGGCAGCCGCTGCCGATCTCCGTGTCCATCGGGCTGGACCCCGCGGCGTATATCCTCTCCTGCTTCGAGCCGCCGACGACGCCGCTCGGCTGCGACGAGCTTTCCATCGCGGGCGCGCTGCGCGGCGCGCCGGTGGAGCTTGCCCGCTGCCTCAGCGTGGACTGCCGCGCGATCGCGAACGCGGAGTTTGTCATCGAGGGCGAAATATTGCCCGGCGTGCGCGTGCGGGAGGACCAGCACACGGACACGGGCTTTGCCATGCCGGAGTTCCCCGGCTATAACGGCCGCGCGAGCGGCGAGGCGTGGGTCCTGCGCGTCAAGGCGGTCACGAGCCGCGAAGACCCCATCATGCAGACCTGCATCGGTCCGAGCGAGGAGCACGTCAATATGGCGGGGCTCCCGACCGAGGCGTCCATCTTCGGGCTTATCGAGCAGGCGATGCCCGGCAAGCTGACCGGCATTTACGCCCACCGGAGCGGCGGCGGGAAATATATGGCGGTGCTCCAGTTCAAAAAAAGCTGCCCCGCGGACGAGGGGCGGCAGCGTCAGGCGGCGCTGCTGGCGTTCTCGGCGTTCCCGGAGCTCAAGCACGTCATTCTGGTGGATGAGGACGTCGACATTTATGACACGGACGACGTGCTCTGGGCGCTGAACACGCGCTTTCAGGGCGACCGGGACATCATCCCCATCCCCGGCGTCCGCTGCCACCCGCTGGACCCCTCCAGCGGACCGGAGTATTCCCCCGGCATCCCCGACCGCGGCGTCTCCTGCAAGACGATCTTCGACTGCACGGTCCCCTACGCGCTCCGCGACCGCTTCCGGAGAGCGGAGTTTCTCACACCGGACGAGGAAAAGTGGCGCGGCGTGTTTTGAGGTTGGGCTGGAAAAAAGTCTCATCACCGCGCCGAAGGCGCACAATTTAAAGGCCTCCCTGTGCAAGGGAGGCTGTCAGCCGAAGGCTGACTGGAGGGTT
>CAVCTM010000135.1:0-4576 GCA_963605115.1 Pseudobutyrivibrio sp.
GTCATTACCTGTTCCTGCCCGACCTTCTCGCGGTTCTTGCAGAGTGCTATTACTTTCTGAACGAACCGGACAAAAGCGCCATATTTTATCAGGAAGCAAATCTGGCTTACAGAATGGTTAAAAATGAGCACGACCGAAAAAAGATCCAAGCCGAAGCGAAAGAACGCCTCGGCTTGGAGTTGATGTAAATTGGATCATGCAAAAAACTCAGGTTGCGCCGCCCTTCGGGTCCGGTGTTTCGTCCCCGTTCGGCTTCGCCGGGGTCTCGCCGCCCTTGTCCGGGTCCTTCGGTCCGATGGGCTGGGCGGTCTCCGTCGGCACCGGCGGGTCGGGAACGTCCGCCGCGGAAGCGAGCTGAAGCCCCGCGGTGATCGTCATGGCGGCGCAGAGGATGAACGCGAGCGCGGTGGTGATGAGTTTTTTCATCGGTAAAATCTCCTTTGTGGAAAATGTTTTGGAAATCTCCCCGCCGCTTTCCGCGGCGGGGAGATTCGCAGGGGGGATCAATCAAGCTGAGTTGTCGGGAGAGATGAAATTATGCCGGTCTTAGTTAGACTCTCCATTGCTTCATCATAGGTCGCTGCCCATGGCACGATACAATAGCCGGTTCTTTCGTTCCAAACTCCCCAGCCGCCAAACTCTTTCCATCCAGAACTTCGGTCGGTTGGGTTTTGAGAAAGGACGCAGATTGCCATGTCGGTGAAAAAGCGACCACATTTAAGCAATCCGAGACAGTATTCCAACGAGAGTCGGGATGTGTCATTTTCCTCTCTTAGCTGGTAATACAGCCAGCTTCCGGGGTCTTTTGAAAGCGATATTCTCACCATCTTCTCCTTGGTCTGATCATACCCGGACACGGTAATGTTACCGTCAAATGTGTCAGCCGTAATGAAATTGACACGGTAATCTCCTTCGATTGAAATTGTACATGCGTAGAGATATTCCGGATCTCCCAGTTTGATTTCTACCGCAGGTATTTCTTTCTTGATGTTAATTGGAATGATGGCAAGTAGTATTGCAAGTCCACCTAAGGAAAGAACGATTACTTGAATTATTCGCTTTATGGGAGAAGTTTTTCCTTTAATACGCATACGCATTCATACTTTTTGATACAATTTCCCCTGATCAAAGTATCGAAGAAAACAGACTATCCAAGTCTACAGACTCAACATGCGTAAAATATCCGAGCGTGTTTTTATAGAAATTGATAACGCTGGTATAAAGAGTCGTATTTCCGTAAAATCCCGGAGACTTCACCTCGTTCCAGTCTGGGTATGTGTATGTCCTTGTGTCGTATTCATATACCCCACTGGGAAGCTGGTTAGTAGGCCATTTGGAATCTGCCTTTGTGCGTCCGCGGAAACGTTCAAGTGTTCCCCAACCATAGTAAGCATAGCCAGATATGCGATTTAAGTTGTCGCTAATCAATATCGTGCGCGTGTATAGGTCGCCGCTAATCCACAGCTTAAGGTAGCCTCGCGAATTGCTGTAAACCACGTCGTAGGGGGGATCGTACAAACCATAGAAGTCTGACAAGCGACCGGATGCAGCACTGATGCTCTGATAGATTTCGTTTTTGACTTTGATGTCGCAAACCAGCTTGAACAACTTCGTAACCAAAGTTCCCCAACGAAATGTACCTACGTTACCGGGCTCTGCGGGCGTCGTCTCGACGCTCAACGAGGATTCAAGGTAAAGGAATTTGTAACCATTATAGACATTGCTGCCGCCCGCGGGACACAGAGCGGGACATTCTGCTTCCCAAGCGGCAGGATCACTTGCATCGAAACTTGAGGTCGTGCTAAATGATTGAGGTACAAAAAAATTGATGTGATTTACCGTAATCCCTTGTTCAACCAGTTCCGCCGCCCGATTAAACGTGTTTGCAAAAGCAGGACGATTAATGAGAGCGGATCGTTCCTCATTTCCGACTTCAACAATTGTATAACGGGCGTTCTGTACCATAAGCGGGCTTGCCTCTTCATGGCTCTCATGTACCATGCCCATCGTTTGCACGCTTCGTGCAATTGCTTGTTTCAGCTCCGCATTTGCCTGCTCCTTGACACTATCTGTTGATTCATTCCAATCGCTGATGTAGGTCACATAAACCGGAATGTCAGCCACATTTTTGATGACTTCTCTGGAAACAATTTCATCATCTACCTGAATCTTTTCGAACTCCGGTTCATAAGCGTAGGCGCTTCCTGCGAGAAAAATGAAACAGCAAGATAAAAATGCACACAAAACCGATCGTAAACGCTTGAGGCAAAAAATGTTTTTCATTGATATTCCCTTTCTCAATTCAAGTATTTTTCAGTGTCGGGTGGTAGCTTATGCTCTTCCTCTCACCTCAGCCCATCGGCCTCACCCCTTTCGTTTTAGTTTTCGCCCACACATTACCACAAGAAAAGCCAAAATACCACGTCATCCTGTGAGAGAAAAAATTCTCTGAAAATGACGTGGACATTTCGCGGAAGGTATGCTATAATAACAAGGTTGAAATCCCCGCCGTGAACACACACGGCGGGGATTTTTGCTTCCCCCTTGCGTTCCTGCACCCCGGCGGGTTATAATGGGGCATCAGGCTTTCAGGAGGCGGATTCGGCATGGAGGAACGGGAGTATCTTGGCGCGCTGGAGCGCTTTTGCGCCGGGGAGAGCGCGGAGGCTTACCGCGCCCTCGGCAGCCACGCGATGGCGGACGGGACGCGGCGCTTCGCCGTTTACGCCCCGGCTGCGCGCGCCGTCGCCCTCGCGGGCGATTTCAGCGGCTGGCAGCGCCTCCCCATGGAGCGCCTTGCCTGCGGCGTGTGGCAGGCGGCGGTCCGCGGCGCGAAGCCGGGCGATATCTATAAATACGCCGTCACCGCCCCGGACGGGACCGTCACGGAAAAGTCCGACCCCTTCGCCCTGCACTGGGAGACCCCGCCGGCAAACGGCAGCCGCGTCTGGGACCTCGGCAGCTATGACTGGGGCGACGCGGACTATCTCGCCGCCCGCGCGTCGCGCGACGCGACTTGCGCGCCGATGAGCGTTTACGAGCTCCATCTCGGCTCATGGCGCGCCCCGGCGGAGGGCGCAAAATACCCGAATTACCGCGAAACGGCGGGAAAGCTCGCCGATTACTGCCGCGAAATGGGCTTCACCCACGTGGAGCTCCTGCCCGTCACGGAATACCCCTACGAGCCGAGCTGGGGCTATCAGGTCACGGGCTATTTCGCCCCCACGAGCCGCTACGGGACCCCGCAGGACTTTATGCTCTTTGTCGACACGCTCCACCGCGCCGGGATCGGCGTGATCTTAGACTGGGTGCCCGCCCATTTCCCGCGCGACGCCTTCGGGCTCGCCCGCTTCGACGGCACCGCGCTCTATGAGCGCGCCGATGCGCGCATGGCGTCGCACCCGGACTGGGGCACGCTCATTTTCGACTACGAAAAGCCCGCCGTGCGGAGCTTTCTGCGCTCCTCCGCCGCGCTTTTCCTGCGCGAATACCACATCGACGGTCTGCGCGTCGATGCCGTGAGCAGCATGCTCTATCTCGGCTTCGGCAGGGGGGACGACTTCATCCGCAACCGCCTCGGCGGGGACACGGACCTCGGCGCGATCTCGCTCCTGCGCGACATCAACGCCCTCGCCGCCGCCGAGGGTGCGGTCACGATCGCCGAGGAGAGCAGCGCTTACCCCCACGTCACCGGCACCGCCGACGGCGGTCTCGGCTTCACCTTCAAGTGGGACATGGGCTACATGCACGACATGCTCGACTACATGTCCCTCGACCCCCTCTGGCGCCGCGGGAGCCACGACAAATTGACCTTTTCGATGATGTACGCCTTCTCCGAGCGCTTCGTCCTCGCCTTCTCCCACGACGAAGTGGTCCACGGAAAGCGCAGTATGGTCGATAAAATGTATGGGCAATATAACCAAAAATTTTCGAGCCTGCGGACGCTCTACGGCTTTACTTTCGCCCATCCGGGCAAAAAACACTGCTTCATGGGCAGCGAATTTGCCCAGTTCATCGAGTGGGACTACAAGCGCCCGCTGGACTGGTTCCTGCTCGAATATCCCCGCCACGCGGAGATGCAGCGCTGGTACGCCGCGCTGAACCGGCTCTACGCCGCCGAGCGCGCGCTCTGGGCGCGCGACACGGGCTGGGACGGCTTCCGCTGGCTGAACGTGGACGACGCCGACCGCTCCTCCGTCGCCTTCGCGCGCACGGACGGCGAGACCACGCTCGTCTGCGCCTGCAATTTCACGCCGCAGCGCTGGGAGCTCCGCATCGGTCTCCCCGCCGCCGGGCGCTTAGTGAAGCTGCTCAGCAGCGACGAGCCCCGCTTCGGCGGCGACGGCGAGCCCACGCCGGACGAGGTCGGGAGCGACCCGGCGCCCTTCTGCGGCGAGCCCCGCTCCGCCGCCGTGACCCTTCCGGGCCTCAGCTGCACCTTCTGGCGGTTTGAGGCGGAAGGTGAAAATATCGGTTGAGCATCCTCGCGAAAATATTTTGGGAATCTCCCCGCCGTTTTTCGCGGCGGGGAGAAACGCCATTTTACCTCTCTGCGTCGGCACCATATTCCTGACTG
>CAVCTM010000136.1:0-4471 GCA_963605115.1 Pseudobutyrivibrio sp.
CAACCCCTCAGTCGCGCTTCGCGCGCCAGCTCCCCTTGCACAGGGGAGCCTTTAGAGGGTGCCGCTTCGCGGCGTCGATCCTAAAATATTTTTGCCCGCCCCGCGTTTCGCGGGGCGGGCATTTTTCATTTCTGTCCGTAATAGGCGTTTTTGCCGTGCTTGCGGAGGTAGTGCTTGTCGAGCAGGGTCTGCTGCATGGCGGTGTGGCTGGGGTTTAGGGTGAGGGCGTGGTAGTCCATGAAGGCGACCTCCTCCATGACGACGGCGTTGTGGACGGCGTTTTCCGCGTCGGTGCCCCAGGCGAAGGGACCGTGGGAGTGGACGAGCACGCCGGGGATGTCGTCGGCGCTGCGGCTGCGGAAGGTCTCCGCGATGACGCGGCCGGTCTCGCGCTCATATTCGCCGCGGATCTCCGCGTCCGTCATCGGGCGGGTGCAGGGGATCTCGCCGTAAAAATAGTCCGCCTGCGTGGTGCCGAGCGCGGGGATGCCGCGCCCTGCCTGCGCAAAGCTCGTCGCCCAGCGCGAGTGGGTGTGGACCACGCCGCCGATGTTCGGGAACGCGAGATAGAGCTCCAGATGCGTCGGCGTGTCGCTCGAAGGCTTCCATTTGCCTTCCGCGACCCGTCCGGTCATGTCCACAACGACCATATCCTCCGCCGTCATGCCCTCGTAGGGCACGCCGGAGGGCTTGATGACGAAAAGTCCCGCCTCGCGGTCGATCCCGGAGACGTTGCCCCATGTAAAGGTCACGAGGCCGTATTTCGGCAGGAGCAGGTTTGCCTCCAGCACCTGCTGCTTGAGTGCTTCCAGCATTTTTTCAGTTCTCCTTCTCAATGAGCCGCTGCATATCGTCCCAGAGCCCGTCGAGGCAGGCGATGGTCTTCTGATACAGGGCGTATTTTTCGTTATAGATCTCCCGCAGCTTCGTCCGCGGGGCGACGGCGGGGGCGACGCGGCACATGCTCCGCGCGGCGTCCTCCACGGAGCCGTAGTCTCCGAGCGCGGCGGCGACGGCGATGGCGCAGCCGAGCGCGCCGGTCTCGTTCACCTCCACGGTCTCGACCGGGAGGGAGAGCACGTCGGCGAACATCTGCGTCCAGACCGCGCTGCGCGCCGCGCCGCCGGCAAGACGCACGCTCTCCGGCGGCGTTTCGCGGCTGCGGAGCAGCTTTTCCACGTGGGCGCGGTGGCAGAAGGCGATGCCCTCATACACGCTGCGCAGCAGGTGCCGCCGCGTGTGGTTCGCGCTGATGCCGACAAAGCTGCCGCGCGCGTTCGGGTGGACGTTGCTCGCCAGAATAAACGGCAGGAACACCGGCACGAACTCCTCCGGCGGGACGGACTCGACCCAGCCGTTCAGCTCGTCGAAGACCGCGCCGCCCATCGTATCGCAGAGCTCCGGCAGGAGCTGGCGCAGGAACCACTCGTTGTTGCCCGCGCTCGTGGGGCTCGATTCCTCGATCAGATAATATTCCGGGAGGCAGAACAGGCTGTTCATCCGCACGGAGCCGTCCGTCACCGGGGCGCGGCGGAGGTATTCGTTGATGGACCATGTTCCCGCGATCATGCACAGCCGCCGCTCGTCCGTCACGCCCGTGGCGAGGGCGCAGGCGTCGATATCGAACATGCCGCCGATGACGGGCGTTCCCGCGGCGAGACCGCACTGCGCCGCCGCCTCCGGCGTCACCGTGCCGCAGATCTCTGCCGCGCGGCAGAGGGGCGGCAGCGCGTCCCGCAGGTCCGAAAGCCCGAACAGCTCCAGCAGCGCGTCGTCATAATCCCGCGTGTGCAGGTTCAGCAGCCCGCCGCCGCTCGCGTCCGTCAGCTCCGCGCCGGCTTCGCCGGTCAGACGGAAGCGGATATAGTCCTTGCAGGCAAAGACCCAGCGCACGCGCTGGAGCGTCTCCGGCTCGTGGGCGCGCAGCCACGCGAGCAGCGCCGGGGGCTGGCACGCCATGAGGTGCTGGCAGGAGCGGGAAAACGCCGCGCGCTCCGTGCCGTCGCTGGCCCAGCGCCGGACCTCGGCGTAAGCGCGCGTGTCCGTCGAGCCGATGCCGCGCCGCGCGGGGCGGTCGTCGCGCCCCCAGAGATAAAGCCCCTTGCCGTGACCGCAGATGCCGACACCGGCGATCTCCTCCGGCGCGGCGCCGGAGCGCTCCAGCACGGCGCGGATGACGGCGCAGTTTGCGTCCCACATCTCGTCCATATCGCGCTCGGCGAAGCCGGGCTGGGGCGTGATGACCGCCGTGGAGCGGCTCGCGGTGCAGATCTCGCTGCCCGCGGGATCGAAAAGCGCCGCCTTCGTTGTCGTGCCGCCGTTGTCGAGTCCGAGATAATGGCGCTTCATCGCACGCCCTCCGCAAAGCGCGCCTCGATCCAGCGCTTCGCCTCGCCGACGGCGGCGGTGTCGTCCTCCGCGGCGTCATGCCACATTTCGATCATATAAGGACCCGTGTAGCCGAGCTGTTCGAGCTGGGCAAAGCGGCGAGGAAAGTCCACGCAGCCGCTGCCGAAGGGGACACACTTGAATTTTCCGGGGAAATCGTCCCGCACCGCGAGCGTGTCCTTCAGGTGGACGGCGACGATGCTGCCCACGCCGCGGGCGAGCTCGTAGTCGACGTCGTTTTCCGGCCATGCGCTGAGGTTGCCGAGGTCGGGGTAAACGCGGAACCACGGCGAGCGGAGCATGCCCTCATACGCCATATTCTTGGAGATGGAGTTTAAAAACGGCGTGTCCATGACCTCCATCGCGAGCATGACCTGCCGCCGCTCCGCCTCCTTGACCGCCCACGCGAGCCCCTCGCGGAACAGCCGCACGCTCTCCGGCGTGGAGGGCTCGTAATAGACGTCGTAGCCGGCGAGCTGGATGACGCGGATGCCCATCGCGCAGGCGAAATCGAGCGCGCGGAGCATAATGTCCCGCGCCTTTTCGCGGACGGCTTCGTCCGCGCTGCCGAAGGGGAAGCGCCGGTGGGCGCTCAGGCACATGGAGCGGAAGCCGATCTCCGAGTCCGCGCAGAGCCGCCGCAGCTGCTCCACCCACTCCACGGGCCAGTAGAGCCGCTGGAGCCGCTCGTCGGTCTCGTCGATGCTGAGCTCCACGAAATCAAAGCCGAGCGCCTTCGCCTTCCGCAGACGCACGCCCCATGTGTCCAGCGGGTCGAACGCCTTTTCGTAAATGCCGAGCAAATGGCCGCCGAGCATAAAAAACACCTCACTACTCTCTTTTAATATAGAAAAATCTGCTGTGAAAACGTATTCCTGAATGAGAATAAGTATAATACAGCCGCCTTCCGATGTAAAGGGGGGTTGAAGAAATTTTGTAAAGCTTTTCCCAAAGGGGAGAGAACAAAATACACAAAACATCCGGACGTTCGGGACGTCATGGACAGCAAAAATGACAACATGCACAAAGATGCAGGGGCGGATTTGGGCGGAAAATAGAACTTGCAGGAAGCATTTGCAATTTTACTCCCGGCGTGGTACAATACTCCGTGTAAGCAAGGTAAACGTTTTCCCCAAAAACAGGGAAAGGGAGAAGGGAGCAGGCAACCATGGAGCAATGCAGTCGGCTCGTTCTGCTGGACGTGGACGGGACGCTCGTCGCGCCGATGGGCGATATGCCGGTCGGGACGGCGGAGGCGGTCGCGGCGCTGCGCCGCGGCGGATCGGCTGCCGTGTTCTTCACGGGCAGACCCCTCTCCCATGTCGCCCCGCTCCTGCGCGGCGCGGTGTTCGACGGCGGGATATGCGTGATGGGCGCATTCACGTTCCTGCACGGCGAAACGCTCTGCGCGCGCAGTCCGGACCCCGCCTCGGCGCCGCGGCTCGCGGCGGCTGCGCGGGAGAGCGGACTGGAGGCGGTCTTTGAGACCGCGGAGGGCGTCCGCCTGGACCCGGAAGCCCACACGCCGCGTCTGGACGGTCTGCGCCGCGCCTTTGCCGCGAAGGGGCTTGCCGTTCTGCCCGCGGAGGGGGAGCCGTTTCCCTACGAAAAGCTCTGTCTCTGGGGCGAAGCCGCGGCGCTTGGCGCCTTTGCCCGCGCCGCGGAGGGCGACCTTGCCGTCGTCGGCAGAAAGCAGGATATGCTGGAGCTCGCCGCGCCGGGCACATCCCCGGCGGCTGCTGCGGCGCTCATCTTAGCGCGGCTCGGCGTCGCGAAGGAAAACACTTACGCCGTGGGCGACAGCATCAACGACCTGCCGGTGCTCTCCTGCGCGGGACACACCGCGGCGGTCGGCAATGCGGACGCGGTGCTGAAATCGGCGGTCGATCTCGTCGCCCCGCCGATCACGGAAGGCGGACTTGCGGCGGCGTTCAGGCATTTTGGACTCATCGAATGAGACCCGCTACGCTGGGCTCTCATTCGAGAAGGATTCGCTCCGCTCAGCGCACTCGCCTTACGGCGAGCACGTTCCCTCCGCGCAGAGTATTTTTCGGCACGCACGTGTCGCGCCGAAAAATGGATT
>CAVCTM010000137.1:0-4238 GCA_963605115.1 Pseudobutyrivibrio sp.
TGGAAAACGGCATGGATGTGAAAACCCTCTCTGCCATGCTGGGGCATGTGTCCGCAACGACAACGCTGGACATCTACACCCATATCACCAACGATATGCAGCGCGCAGCCGCCGCCAGCATCGACCGAAGCATCGGCAAGGCAGAGCCGCAGGAAGAAGCGAAGCCGGAGCAGAAAGGCATCGTGGACTTCCAGCCCTATGTGGGGAAGAAAAGGAAACCAGGCACCGGGTGCGTCAGCGAACTCAATGACCACCTGTGGGAAGGACGATATTCTCCCATATGGCCGGATGGAACACAGCATTCCCGCAATGTCTACGCCCATACCCGCGAGGAGTGCGAGGAAAAGCTGAAAGAACTGATCGCGGAGATGAACGAGGAACGCAAAAATCTCAAGGAGCAGCTTGCGGGTGTCGTTCCGCCAACAGAGTTGACAAAGAAACAGCGCAAGTTATGGGATTATATGCGTCTACATCCAGAGGTCACGGAGTTCGCCGCCATCGCCAAACGAACCGGACTGGCGAGAAATACGGTGAAGAAGCACTATGAGATGGTAGCGGCAATGTTGGGAAGAGCGTAAACGATAAAGGTAAAAATTATCCTGTACGCAATGATTGAGTACAGGACAACATCATTGTTTAATAAGATATAGCTTTATTTTCAGATAGAAAGATTTTTTTCAATTTATCTTCTATAGTGGATTTTAGTCCAGACTGTATAGCCACATTTACATAAATCAGCATTTCCACGTATTTCAGCGCATCCTTCCAATAGTTGATGCCGTATGAATGGGCTTCTTCCAGAGTAACATTAATCATAGAAACTCCGGTTAGGGGCGTATAGAAATTCAACATCTTGCGATATTTTTTCAAGATTTTCTGGGCGGTATTAAAACATAAATCATAATCTGTACTATCCAAAGCTTTGCGGATTTCGACTGTCTGTAACTGTGTCTTTCCCATTTGGTGAGCGGCTTCCAATGCGTGTTTTACGATGCTAAAACTTTGGGATACTTTTTCGTCAAAATCAGGTATATTAGAAATGCTGTTTATCACAAGTACTCCCTCCTTTGTTAAATTATAACTTTTAACCAGAATGCTCTGCAACAATCCGGTATGTTACATATATTACCTATTTTAGCATACAGAAAATAGCAGAGATAGTCGAAAAAATAATCTTTCTGCATTAAAATTTCGAAGCGCTGTATTGTTGTTGCTAAAATACATTATATAAACTTCAATAAAGGAAGAAAATAAGAAAACAGCCCCTAAAATCGTTCGATTTCAGGGGCTGTGGCCCGAGATGGGAGACTCGAACTCCCGACATCTTGCTCCCAAAGCAAGCGCGCTACCAACTGCGCTAATCCCGGATTTTTGGGTATTCAGTTTCGTTCCAGATGTGGTCAAACATGTGGTCAGGCGGATTTTTTGACCACCTTTACCTGTGAGAGAAGTGCCTGTATCGCAGACGTATCAAGGGATTGCAGGCATAATGTTTTCCGGCTTGAAAGAGGAGCATCCTGCTCCCAAAGCAGGCGCGCTACCAACTTCGCTATACCCGGATACCTTGGCATTGTACCATGGCTCCGCGGAAAAATCCAGAGAAAGTTTCACCGGGACGGGCGGGGGCGGATATGCTGGAGTAGGGCGGGCTGCCGCCTTTAGAATGTTTTGGGGTGTGTTGAACTTGCTTCGATCGGTGATCTGGGCTGCGCTGGGGACGGGATTTGCGTTTCTGATGACCTCGCTCGGCGCGGCTGCGGTTTTTTTATTTCGGGGCGCGCCGCGGGCGGGGACGCAGCGGACGCTGCTGGGCTTTGCGGCGGGCGTGATGACGGCGGCGAGCGTCTGGAGCCTGCTGCTGCCAGCGATGGAGCGGACGCGGGCGGCGGGCGCAATACCGGCGTGGCTGCCGGCGTCGGTGGGGGTGCTGGTCGGCGCGGCGTTTCTGGCTGTGCTGGACGACCTGCTGCCGCGGCTGCGGCGCAGGCGGGACGTCGACCCTGCGTGGCGGAAAAACGCGCTGCTGATGACGGCGATCACGCTGCACAACGTGCCGGAGGGCATGGCGGTCGGGCTCGCGTTCGCGCTCGCGTCGACGGGCGAAGGGCTCGCGGGCGCGGCTGCGCTTGCGCTTGGGATCGGGATCCAGAATTTCCCGGAGGGCGCAGCCGTGGCGCTGCCGCTGCGTCAGGAGGGGCGGAGCCGTGCGCGCTCGTTCGGGCTCGGCGTGCTCTCCGGCGCGGTGGAGCCGCTGTTCGGCGTGCTCGTGGTGCTCGCGGCGGCGGGTATCGCGCCGCTGATGCCGTGGCTGCTGAGCTTCGCCGCGGGCGCAATGCTCTACGTCACCGTGGAGGAGCTCATCCCGCAGGCGCACTCCCGCGCCGGCACCTGCGGCTTCGTCGGCGGCTTCCTAATCATGATGGCGCTGGACGTCGCACTGGGGTGAGAAAAAGGCGAAAGGGCTCCGTCCACGCTGTGCGGACGGAGCCTTTTCGACGCGGCTTTTCAGACGCTCGTTTTCCTTCCGCAGTGCTTCCAGCTCCGCAAGGTCTTGGGAGAATTTCCCGGTTACTCCTTGCCGCTCTGCATTCTGGCTAAGCGAATTTTCAGAATGGGCTGGACCGCCCTCACCATCTCCCGCGCCGTCGCTTCGCTGTCCAAGGTTTCTTCCAGCGCCGCCGCCTTCTTCGTCTCGTCCAGAAGCTCCTGCGCGTGCTCCTCCATGACCGGGATGTCGTGGAAGATGTTCATATCTCCGAGACTGTCGCAGACGACCTCCTCCCACACCTCGCCTGAAGTGAGACCGCTGCTCTGATATGCGGAGGAATAAAGCCCGGCACTGCGGCGGGGTCAAGCCTTTATGCTTTTTTGATCGGGTGCCGGATGACGGTCTTCCATTTTTCCGGCGGGACCTTCCTCGCGTCGGACAGATAGATCTCATGGTGGAGCCAGCGCGCGTTCAGAACGCTCATATAGCCGTTTTGCGCAAGGTATTCGTCCATCCGCGCGACGGTTCCCGGTTCGTCGTCGAAGGACCCCAAGTGCATGATCTGGACGCAGAGCCCCTCGTCGACGGTCAAAGACTCCGCGGAGGAGCAGTCCAGCTTTTTCTTTTTTCCGGCGGTCTCCGCCGCCCATCTGACGTCCTTTTCCGCAACAAAATCCGGCAGGCGGATCACGGACAGCCAGTTGAACGCGGACTTGTCCGCGTAATCGATGCCGCCGTCGCCCTGCCACCAGAAGCCCTCCAGCGGCGGAACGACGTAATCGAAGAATCCTTCGATCCGGTAGTCCGTTTTATAGCTCATTTTCAGAGTGTATGCCACGGCGTACAGAACGCCGATCGCCTGCCGGTACGCGCCGTTTTCCTCGTTGGGGTCCCCGTGACCTCTGACCGCGATATAGTTTGCCGGCGGAACATCCACGATCTGCGGCGTGTTTTTCGGCAGGTAGAACTCCCTGTACTCCTTCTTGAAATCAAACGGCATGGCTTGCCTCCCGATTCTGGTTTGCGCGGGCGCGGCGCGGACCCGAAACGCTCAGTTCGTGTCGATCCAATAGCGCTTTATGGTGTGTCCGTCCACTTCCACCGTGCTTTCGAAAACGCCGCCGTTGGCAAGGATAACCTTCTCGCTCGCGGCATTTGCCTCATCACAGGTCAGAAGGAGCTTTCCAATCCCGCGCCCTTCGGCGTTCCGGATATTCAGACGGAGCATCTCCTTCGCATAGCCCTTCCCGCGCTCGGACGGTCTTACGGAATACCCGCAGTGACCTCCCCAGGTGCCGAGAATGGGATGGTCGATATGGTGACGCAGGTCGATCACGCCCACGAGCCTGCCGTCGCTTTCCCGGACGGCGAAATATGTCGTCGACGGCACCGTCGCTCCCGCCTTTTCGCAGGTTTCCGCGCGTTTCCGGAGGTCACAGAGCGCGATCCACTCCCTTGCGGTCCGGCTTTCCCGCAGACCCATGCAGCCGGCAAATTGGCCCTCATTGCCGTCGTCGCAGCGCAGGACCTCGCTTTTGAACTGCTCCAGCTCCTCCGCATATTCCGCGCTTGCCTCGGTCAAAAACAGCATGCGCTCTCCCTTCCGGTCTTCGATCCCGGTTTTTCT
Organism: Pseudobutyrivibrio sp.; assembly: GCA_963605115.1. Lineage (GTDB taxonomy): Bacteria > Bacillota > Clostridia > Oscillospirales > Oscillospiraceae > SVKR01. The sequence continues at coordinate 4,116 of CAVCTM010000137.1, forward strand.
TCTGCAGCAGTATAGCATGTTTCCGACGTCCATGCAAGCGCCGCCTTCTCACATCCACGCAAAGCGGCGCGGGTCGTTTTCCCATTCGGTGAGCTTGGCTTCCACGGCTTTGGTCATCTTCGC
>CAVCTM010000138.1:0-4219 GCA_963605115.1 Pseudobutyrivibrio sp.
GGACTGTGTGACCGTATTTATATCAGTTGTCTTGCCTACGCTGCTTGCGTCAACTTTTTATTGGCGCTGTTCGCGGATGGCAGCCTGCGCAGCGCTCAGGCGGGCGATGGGGACGCGGAAGGGGGAGCAGGAAACGTAGTCGAGACCCACGCGGTGGAAGAACTCCACGCTGCTGGGGTCGCCGCCGTGCTCGCCGCAGACGCCGAGGTGCAGCTCCGGATTCGCCGCGCGGCCGAGCTTTGCCGCCATATCGACGAGCTTGCCGACGCCGATCTGGTCGATCTTGGCGAAGGGGTCGTTTTCGTAGATCTTCTTATCGTAATATGCGCCGAGGAACTTTCCGGCGTCGTCGCGGCTGAAGCCGAAGGTCATCTGGGTCAGGTCGTTCGTGCCGAAGGAGAAGAAGTCCGCCTCCTTCGCGATGGCGTCCGCCGTCAGAGCGGCGCGCGGGATCTCGATCATGGTGCCGACCTTATACTGCATTTTGCTGCCGGCTTCGGCGATGAGCTTGTCGGCGGTCTCGGTGACGACGCTCTTGACATAGCGGAGCTCCTTGACCTCGCCGACGAGCGGGATCATGATCTCCGGCACGATGTTCCACTCCGGATGGCGGGCGCTGACATTCAGCGCTGCCTTGATGACGGCGCGGGTCTGCATCGCGGCGATCTCCGGGAAGGTGACTGCGAGGCGGCAGCCGCGGTGCCCCATCATCGGGTTGAACTCGTGCAGGGACGCGATGATCGCCTTGATCTCGTCCACGGTCTTGCCCATATCGCGTGCGAGCTTTTCGATGTCCGCCTCTTCGGTCGGGACGAACTCGTGGAGCGGGGGATCGAGGAAGCGGACGGTCATCGGTCTGCCCTCAAGCGCCTCGTACATGCCCTCAAAGTCGCTCTGCTGCATCGGTTCGAGCTTCGCGAGCGCCTTCTCGCGCTGCTCCACGGTGTCCGAGCAGATCATCTGGCGGATGGCGGGGATGCGCTCGGCGTCGAAGAACATGTGCTCCGTGCGGCACAGACCGATGCCCTCCGCGCCGAATTTGACCGCCTGCGCCGCGTCGTGCGGGGTGTCCGCGTTCGTGCGGACACCGAGACGGCGGTATTTGTCCGCCCAGCCCATCACGCGGCCGAACTCGCCGCCGATGGAGGCGTCCACGGTCGGGACCGCGCCGTCATAGATCTTGCCGGTGGAGCCGTCGATGCTGAGCCAGTCGCCCTCGTGATAGGTCTTGCCTGCGAGGGTGAAGCGCTTGTGCTCCTCGTCCATATTGATCTCGCCGCAGCCGGAGACGCAGCACTTGCCCATGCCGCGCGCGACGACGGCGGCGTGGCTCGTCATGCCGCCGCGGACGGTCAGGATGCCCTGCGCCGCCTTCATGCCCTCGATGTCCTCCGGGGAGGTCTCAAGCCGGACGAGCACGACCTTCTCGCCGCGCTCCTTCCACGCCTTGGCGTCCTCGGCGGTGAACACGATCCTGCCGCAGGCGGCGCCGGGGGAGGCGGCGAGCGCCTGCCCGATAACGGGCGTATTCTTCAGCGCCGAAGCGTCGAACTGCGGGTGGAGCAGCGCGTCGAGGGAGCGCGGCTCGATCATCGCGACCGCCTGCTTTTCGTCGATCGCGCCCTCGTCCACGAGGTCACAGGCGATCTTGAGCGCCGCGGCGGGCGTTCGCTTGCCGTTGCGGGTCTGGAGCATGTAGAGCTTGCGGTTTTCCACCGTGAACTCCATGTCCTGCATATCGTGATAGTGCGCTTCCAGCGTCTTGCAGACCTGCTCGAACTGGGCGAAGGCTTCGGGGAACTTCTCCGCCATCTCTGCGATGGGCATCGGGGTGCGCACGCCGGCGACGACGTCCTCGCCCTGCGCGTTGGTCAGGAACTCGCCGAAGAGCTTTTTCTCGCCCGTCGCGGGGTTGCGCGTGAAGGCGACGCCGGTGCCGCAGTCGTCGCCCATGTTGCCGAACGCCATGGACTGCACGTTGACTGCGGTGCCCCAGGAATAGGGAATATCGTTATCGCGGCGGTAAACGTTTGCGCGCGGGTTGTCCCAGGAGCGGAAGACCGCCTTGATCGCGCCCATCAGCTGCTCGGTCGGATCGGTCGGGAACTCCGCGCCGATCTTTGCCCGATACTCCGCCTTGAACTGACCCGCAAGCGCGCGCAGATCGTCCGCGGTGAGCTCAACGTCCAGCTTGACGCCCTTCTCCGCCTTCATCGCGTCGATGAGCTGCTCGAAATACTTCTTGCCGACCTCCATCACAACGTCGGAATACATCTGGATAAAGCGGCGGTAGCAGTCCCACGCCCAGCGGGGGTTGCCGCTCTTGCGGGACAGGACCTCGACGACGTCCTCGTTGAGACCGAGGTTCAGGATCGTGTCCATCATGCCCGGCATGGACGCGCGCGCGCCGGAGCGCACGGAGACGAGCAGCGGGTTTTCCTTGTCGCCGAAGCGCTTGCCCGTGATGGTCTCCAGCTTCGCGATGTACTCCATGATCTCCTGCTCGATCTCCGGGGCGATCTCCCTGCCGTCCTCGTAGTAGCGGGTACATGCCTCGGTCGTGATCGTGAAGCCCTGCGGCACCGGCAGACCGATGTTCGTCATCTCGGCGAGGTTCGCGCCCTTGCCGCCCAGCAGCTCGCGCATATTCGCGTTGCCCTCGGAGAACAGATAAACGTATTTTTTCACAGCAAAACATCCTTTCAGAGTGTATTAAGACAAAATTCAAGACGCAGATAAAGTTCAGCATGTCTCTTTTTCCACCCTATTATACCAAGTTTTTCCGAAAAAACAATAGAATAGTCCAAACGTATGTAACGTTTGGACTATTCGCTAATTTTGCCGTAATTTTTTTGTGGATTTTTACGGAATATTTCCGTCACTTTCCGACGCAGAAGCGCTCGAAGATGCGGGCGGTGATATCCTCGCGGACCGTCCTGCCGCTGAGCTCGCCGAGGGCGTTCATCGCCTCCTCCAGCCCGGTGAGCGCGGCGTCCGGCGCGATCCCGGCGGCGAGGGCTTCCTCCGCGGCGCAGAGCGCGTCCAGCGCACGGCGCACCGCGTCCGTCTGGCGCGTATTTGTCAGGATCTCGCCCGCGGGAACGTCCGGCGCGGGATAGAGCGCGGCGACCGCGGCACAGAGCGCGTCGAGCCCCTCCCCTGTCCGCGCGCTGAGCGAAACGACGCCGTCGGCGCGGAGACCGCCGAGATCCGGCTCCGCCGGCGCGGGGGCGAGGTCCGACTTTGTGAACACGACGAGGATGTGCTCCGCCCCCTGCGCGGCGCGCAGCGTCGCCCAATCGCGCGTCTCCTCGCCCGTCGGGTCGGCGAGCACGAGCGCGAGCCCGGCGTCCGCAGCCGCGGCGCGGGCGCGCTCCACGCCGACGCGCTCCACGGCGTCCGCCGTTTCGCGCAGTCCCGCCGTGTCCGTCAGGCGCAGGAGCACACCGCCGAGGCGGACGCGCTCGGTGATCGTGTCGCGCGTCGTGCCGGGGATGTCGGTGACGATGGCGCGGTCATAGCCCAGCAGGGCGTTTAAGAGACTGCTCTTGCCCGCGTTCGGTCTGCCCAGAATGACGGCGGGGACGCCGCCGGTCAGGACGCTGCCGCGCTGCGCCGTGTCCAGCAGGGCGCGGAGCGTCCGCTCCTGCGCGCGCAGGGTGTCCGCGTACTGCGCAAGCTCAAAGGGCTCCACGCCCTCCTCCGGATAGTCGACCGCCGCCTGAAAATGGCTCAAAATGTCCCGCAGGGCGTCGTAGACCGCGTCCGTGCGGCGACGGATCGCGCCGCCGAGCTGCCCCGCGGCGTTTTTCGCCGCCTCGTCCGTCTCGGCGTGGATGAGGTCGATGACCGCCTCCGCCTGCGTCAGGTCCATGCGCCCGTTCAGAAACGCGCGCTTCGTGAACTCGCCGGGTCCCGCCTGCCGTGCACCGGCGGCGAAAAGCGCCTCCAGACCCGCGCGCAGAACGGTGGGCGAGCCGTGGCATTGCAGCTCCGCCGTGTCCTCGCCCGTGTAGCTCCGCGGTCCGCGGGAAACGGTGGCAAGGCAGAGATCCAGCACCGCCCCGTCCGCGCCGCGGAGCGCGCCGTAAACGAGCAGCCGGTCCCGCCGCTCCGCCATCGGCGCGCCCTGCGCCGGGGTGAAAACGCGCTCTAAAACGCGCAGCGTGTCCGGTCCCGAAATGCGGATGATCCCGATCCCGGAGAGCACGTTTCCGGT
>CAVCTM010000139.1:0-4173 GCA_963605115.1 Pseudobutyrivibrio sp.
CACAGGGGGAAAGAAGGTCGCGCCGCAGCGCGAAACACCCCAAATTCCTATTTCAATCGCGCCCGCAGGCGCGTTCAAATTCTCCCCCCGTCGCCCCCCTACAGCCTCCGCCTTACCGCCAGAACCCCCGCCAGCAAAAGCATCAGCCCGCCGGTGAATGCCCCGGTGAGCCATGGGACGATTTTTTCCGAGAGCAGATCGAACACCGCGGCGGAGGGCGCCATCGCGAGCGCGGCGGCGGCTGCGGCGAGGGTGCAGCCGGCGGTGAGACCGCGGCGCAGCGCGCGCGTCTCGGCGGCGCGGGGCGCGAAAACGAGGCGCAGATTGCGCACCGCGGCGCGCAGCAGCAGCGCGCAGAGCGTGAAGTCCGAAAACACCCAGATCGCGATGACGACCGGCTCCGCGCGCTCCAGCGAGCCGAGCAGCGTTACGTCGCGCACGAGCATGAAAAACGGAAAGCTGAAATGCGCCGTCAGCGCCGGACCGAAAAGTCCGAGACAGCCGACGGTCATCAGCTCCACGATGAGCAGCATCGCCCCGCACCAGCCCACATAGTCGCGCACGCGGAAGCGCCCCGTCACCTCGCCGCCGAAAAACGCGAGATAGAGCGCGCCGGAGAGATTGTTCCCAAGCTGCGCCGCCGCCCAGAGATCGTTCGGAACCTCCGCCGCCGTCACGGGCAGGAGCAGCCGCAGGTCCATATTCTTCGCCGCCAGCGCGAAAAGCAGCACGAACACCGCCGCGAGCAGCGGGCGGAAGAGCATCGCGCTGCGCGCCAGCGGCTTCAGCCCGCCGAGCGCCGTGAGCCCGGCGATCAGCGCCATCACGACGATGAACACCGCCGGCGACGCGCCGTAATAGACCGTGGAGATAAAGCGCTCCGCCCCGGCGCGCAGGCCAAACGCCGTGTAAGCGAGCAGCCAGAGCGTATAGACCCCGGTCAGCGCCCGCCCGCCGCCCTCGCCGAGCGCGGCGCGGAACACGTCCGTGAGCCCGGAGCCCTCCGGCATCCGCCGGAAGAGCAGATGCGCCAGCAGCAGCGAGAGCGCGAGCGGCAGCGCCGTGAAGATCACCGCAAGCCACGCCGTCCGCCCCGCGTCCTCAGCGAGCACGCGCGGGAAGCGCCGGATGAGCGGCGAGAGCGCCGCGACAAACGCCATGGCGACAAACTGCCGCCGCGAAATGCCCTGTTCTTCGATCATTCGCCGCCCTCCGTTCCCACCGGGTCGTTCAGATCATAGCTGTGCGCCACGGCGCAGCGGACCGTGACCGTGCAGTCCAGCTCCCGCAGCCAGCCGGCGCCCAGTGCAGCGAAGCGCGCCGCGCCGCTGCGCCGGAGCACCCCGCCGAGCGCGAGAAAATCGGCGTCCAGCTCCCGGCTGCGTGCGAGCACCGCCTCGATGTCGCGCCGCACCTGCGCCTCCGCCGCGGCGCCGAGCGCCGCGAGCGCGGCGGGGTCGGTCACGCTCTGCGCGTCCCCCTCGATCTCCGTCACGACGGCGGCGAGACGCACGTCCACCGCGAGCTCCGGCGTCCCGTCGCCGCGCCACTGTACGCTGAGCTCTACGCCCTCCGGCTCGCAGAGCAGCGTCGCCCCGCCGCCGTCCGGCAGCGGCGCCGTGCGCAGAAAGCGCGCCGCGCGACCGGTGAGCAGGCTCGCCGCCTCCGCCTCCGCGCCCTCCAGATAGCCCGCGAGCGCCCCGCCGTGCAGCACGGCGTAACCCGCGGGAACGGGCGTTTCGCCCTCCTCGGCGGGAAAAATGTGACCCTCCGTCTCCGCCGGCGCGATCGCGCAGACGAGCGCCGCGCCGTATTCGCTGAGCGCGACCGCCGTCCGGCGCAGGTCGTCGACGCTGCTGTCCGCGCGGTCGCTGACGACGCGCTTCACGGAGTCGAGCGCCTCGCCGACGTCAAATTCCGTCTCCGCCGCGGCGGAGACGAGCGAGCCGGCGTCCGCGCCGCGCAGGACAAACAGCTCCGTGCCGAGCCGGAGCTGCACGTCGCGCTCCGTGAAGTCCAGCAGCGCGCGGATGCCCGCGGCGGCGTAGTCCTCGCCGAGCACGATGAAGCGCGTGTGGTCGAAAAAGAGGTCGCCCCGCGGCGTCCGGTCCCGCAGCGCGTCGATCGCCTCCGACAGCCCGCCGCCCTCGCCGCGCAGGACGAGCGGCGTCTCCCCCGCGCCGCCGCTGCCGGTCGAAACGGTCAGCGCCGTCCCCTCCGCGCCCGCGCGGTCCACCGCCAGCGTCTTCACGAGCTGAAGATCCTCGATGGCACTGTAGTTCGCGTAAATGCCGCCCCCGGCGCAGCCGGCGAGCAGCGATACAATTATAATAATAGAAGCGCAGAGCGCCGCGGCGTCCCGCCGTCTCATTTCTGGCATCGCTTATCCTCCGTCCCCAGCTCGCGCTCGCGGAATTTCACGTCCGGCAGCGGCTGCTGCAAAACCGCCTGCGCCGCGTCCCGCGCCCCGCCCTCGCTCATCGGCGCGGTGTAAGCCCCGCCCTCGCTCATCGGCGCGGTGTAAGCCACGCCGAAGCTCTCGATCGTACAGAGATACCAGACCGTGAGCGCGCATCCCGCCGCGAGCCCGAACATGCCGAGCGCGAGCGAGAGCAGCACCATCAGCAGCCGCAGCGCCCGCAGCGCCGCCGCGAGGTCGCGGCTCGGCTGGGTGAAGCCGCAGATCGCCGCCGTCGCGACGACGATCACCGCGATGGGCGACACGATCCGCGCCTCCACCGCGCTCTGACCCACGATGAGCGCCCCGATGAGGCTCACCGCGTCGCCCACCGGGTCCGGCAGCCGCAGCCCCGCCTCCATCAGCAGCTCAAACGCCACGAGCATCGCGATCACCTCGAACGCGACGGAAAACGGCACCTCCTGCTTCGCCGCGATCATGCTGAGCAGCAGCTTTTCCGGGATCATCTCCTGATGATACATCGAGACCGCCACAAAAAACGCCGGGAACAGCGCCGAGATGCCCACCGAGAGCCAGCGCAGCAGCCGCAGCGCGCTCGCCGTCACGAAGTGCTGGGCGCGGTCCTCCGCCACCTGCATGAATTTTGCCATCGTCGCCGGCAGCAGAAAGCCGATCGGCAGCCCGTCCACCAGAATGCCGATCCGCCCCGCCAGCAGCTCCGCGGCGAATTTGTCCGGGCGCTCCGTGTGCAGCAGCTGCGGCAGCGGCGAGCGGGGGCGGTCCGTGATATACTGCTCCAGCCCGCCGGCGGAGGTGAGCCCGTCCACGTCGATGGCGGCGAGCCGCCGCCGCAGCTCGCGCAGCGTGTCCCGGTTCGCAACGCCGTCAAGCCAGAGCACCGCGACGAGCGTGCCGCTGCGCCGCCCGACGACCGTCTGCCAGAGCTTCAGCTCGCTCGCCCGCAGCTTTTTGCGCACGAGCGCCGTGTTGGTGCGCAGCGTCTCGACAAAGGCGTCCTTCGCGCCCTTGACGCTCTTTTCGACCGTCGGCTCGCCGACGCTGCGCCCCGACGCGCTCTTGACCTCAAAGGTGAGCGCGCAGCCGAGCTCGTCGAATACGACGGCGCAGGAGCCGTGGAGCAGGTCGCGGGAGACCTCCGCCGCGCGCTCCCGCCGCTTGACGGAGAAGGAGAACACCGCGCCGCGCTCCAAAAGCAGCGCGCAGTCGGCGGCGTTGCGCACGGCGGCGAGCCGGAGGGAGTCCGTCAGCGGGCGCAGCACGAGCTCGGAAATGCTCCCGCCGTCGACGAGCCCGTCGATCCAGCAGACGCTGACGCCGGAAATTTTTCGTCCGCCGGGCCAGACAACGCGCGTTTCAAAGTCCGCGCAGCCGTCAAATATTTCGTCGAGCGCCGCCGCCGCAGCGGGGCGGTCGCCCGGTTTTTTGGGGTCGGAATACATACTATGGATTGTCATGTCGGTATTATTTGCAGCATTAACCACAATATGTGGTGGGTCAAAAACTTTTTTCGAAAAAAGTAAAAAAAAGCGTTGACAAAGTCGAAATTCGGTGCTATATTAGCAAAGCTGTCAGCGAGACAGACCGAGTGCCAAAAAGAAAATCGAAAAAAGTTCGAAAAAACTTCTTGACAAACGATCTTCGCTGTGGTATAGTAAACAAGCTGTCACCTCTGAGGGACTTCACAAGAAACTTGGACAGGTTGCACAGCGGTGTACCTTGAAAATTAAACATTG
>CAVCTM010000140.1:0-4131 GCA_963605115.1 Pseudobutyrivibrio sp.
CGTCCAGCTCGTCGGCGAGGGCTTTCGGCAGCTTTTCGCCGAATTTGGCGTAAAACTCCCGGATGCCGGCTGCCTCGTTGCGCCAGAGGGTGGGGTCCACGGTCAGAAGCTCGCGGAGCGTCTCCTCGCTGACATCCGTGCCGTCGAGGTCGATGTCCTCCGGGCGGGGGACGAAGCCGATCGGCGTCTCCAAGGCGTCCGCCTCGCCGAAGGCGCGGCGCAGCACCCAGTCGATGACGCGCAGATTATCGCCGAAGCCGGGCCAGAGGAATTTGCCGCGCTCATCCGTGCGGAACCAGTTGACGTTGCAGATGACCGGCGGGTTCGTGAGCTTTGCCTCCATATCCAGCCAGTGCTGCCAGTAGTCCGCCATGTGATAGCCGCAGAAGGGCAGCATCGCCATCGGGTCGCGGCGCGTTTCGCCGACGGTGCCCTCCGCCGCGGCGGTCTTCTCGCTCGCCATGATGGAGCCGACGAACACGCCGTGCGCCCAGCCGCGGGACTGATAGACGAGCGGCGCGGTCTTCGCGCGGCGGCCGCCGAAGACGATGGCGCTGATGGGCACGCCCTGCGGGTTATCGAACTCCGGGCTGATGCAGGGGCAGTTTTTCGCCGGGGCGGTGAAGCGGCTGTTTGGGTGCGCGCCCGGCTCGCCGCTCGCGGGGTCCCACGGCTCGCCGCGCCAGTTCAGCGCACCCTGCGGCGGGGTTTTGTCGAGCCCCTCCCACCAGACGGTGCCGTCCGGCTTTAAGACCACGTTCGTGAAAATGGTGTTTTTCCTCGTGCTCGCGAGGGCGTTCGGGTTCGTCTTTTCGCTCGTGCCGGGGGCGACACCGAAAAAGCCGTTCTCCGGGTTCACCGCCCAGAGCCTGCCGTCCGGACCGGGGCGCAGCCACGCGATATCGTCGCCGACGCACCAGCATTTCCAGCCCTTTTCGCGGTAAGCCGCCGGCGGGATGAGCATCGCGAGGTTCGTCTTGCCGCAGGCGGACGGGAACGCGCCGCAGACATAGCGCACCTCGCCCTGCGGGTTCTGGACGCCGAGGATCAGCATGTGCTCGGCAAGCCAGCCCTCGTCGCGGCCGAGGCAGGAGGCGATGCGCAGCGCGAAGCACTTTTTGCCGAGCAGAACGTTTCCGCCGTAGCCGGAGTTGACGGACATGATCGTGTTGTCCTGCGGGAAATGGGCAATGTAGCGCTTCTCCGCGTCCAGCTCCGCCTTGGAATGGAGCCCCTTGATGAAGTCGCCGCCCTCGATGGCGTCAAAGATCTCCCTGCCGACGCGCGTCATGATCGCCATGGACACGACGACATAGATGGAGTCGGTCAGCTCCACGCCGTATTTGGCGAAGGGCGAGCCGGGGATGCCCATCGCGTAAGGGATGACGTACATCGTGCGCTGCGCCATCGCGCCGTCGAAGATGCCGCGGAGCTTCTCGCGCATCTCGGCGGGCGCCATCCAGTTGTTGGTCGGTCCGGCGTCTTCCTCGCGCTCGCAGCAGATGAAGGTGCGCGCTTCCACGCGCGCCACGTCGTTCACCGCGCTGCGGTGGTAAACGCAGCCGGGCAGCAGCTCCTGGTTCAGCTCAATGAGCTCCCCGGTGCGGAAGCCCTCGCGCCGCAGCGCGCCCAGCTGCGCCTCGCTGCCGTCGATCCAGACGACCTCCTCCGGACGGCAGAGCGCCGCGCACTCCGCCACCCAGTCCGTGATGTGGTGATTTTCCGTCAAAGCCATTTGCGTTTTTAACCTCCGGCACAAGTTGTTAGAATGTTTCCATACAATAGGATATTTGGAATGTTCAGAACATTATGACGCAAAAAGCGGCGAAAGCAGAAGATTTTCGCGGTTTTTTGCAACAAATCTGATTATACTCCCCTTTCGCCGGATTGTAAAGGGGAAAAGCGGGGAAAGCGACTCAGCGCTTGACCGGCGGGTAGGGACGGCGCTCATCGGTCAGACCGAGGAGATAGTCCGTGCTGGTCTTATAAAAGCGCGCGAGACGGGCGAGCACGTCCGTTGGGATGTCGCGCTTGCCGAGCTCATAGTGGGAGTAGCTGACCTGCGTGCATTGCAGATAGTCGGCGAGGTCCTGCTGCCGCAGGTCGGCGTCCTCCCGTAGATCGCGGATGCGTCGGTACATTTTGTGCAGCTCCTTTTCACATTATAAAAAGAGTATAAGCAAAACAAAATGTTATATTGACAGATAAAACAATTTGTTTTATAATGGGTTTACAAAGCACTGAAAGGAGCTCTTTGATATGAAAAAGAAGTGGTTGATCCCGATCTTGGCGCTGGCGCTCGCCGCGGCGCTCTGCGGCTGCGGAAAAAGCGAGGCGGTAGAAAACGCGGAGCGCGAGATCTCCGCCATCGGCGATGTGGACGCCTCGTCGCTGCGTGCCATCGAGGAGGCGGAGGCGGCGTGCGAGGGTCTCGGCGAAAAAGAGCGCGGCAGGGTGGAAAACCTCAGCGTGCTGGAGGAAGCCCGCGCGGAATACGATGCGCTGGCGGCGAACGCCGTCGCGGACGCGATCGCGCGGCTCGGCGAGATCAGCGAGAGCAGCGGCGGCGCGATCGCGGATGCGGAGCTTGCGTATGACATGCTGACCGAAGCGCAGAAGGACCTTGTGGGAAACTACGGCGAGCTGTGCGCAGCGCGGGAGCGCTTCGACGCGCTCCGCGCCACGGGCGTGGAGGCGCTCATTCAGCTCGTCCGCTGGGACGGCGAGAGCGAGCCGACGGCGGAGCTGCGCGATGCCATCGCCGCGGCGCAGTCGGCGTATGATGTGCTGACGGATGCGCAGCGCGCCGCCGTTCGGAACCACGGCGAGCTGGAGGAGACAGCCGGGGCGCTCTCGCGCTTTGAAGTCGATCGCGCGCAGGGCGCGCTGGACACCGCCGCGGCGGAAAACAGCGGCTATGCCGAGGCAGACGCGCTCTATCAGACGCTCAGCGCGGAGCAAAAATCGCAGATCACGGGCTACGACGATTTCGCTGCGCGCTGGGAGGATTATAAAAACCGCCCGCCGATCGAGCTGCTGGGCTATTCGCTCGGCAAAAACAGCATCAGCAACCCGGAGCTTTACGTTAAGGCGCAGAACGTCTCCGAAGGGATCATAAAGGAGTTTTCCATGACCGTCTTCGCCTTCGAGGATGACGGGCTTCCGGTCAAGGTGCGCTTCAATCACTATTCCTCTCTGCTCTCCTACACGGACGCGGTGAAGCCGGGAGAGGGGCTGAAGTCCAACAGCTGCTGGACGCTCTACGGGGAGTATAACGAGATGAAGCAGGTCGTGATTATCCTGCGCGACGTGGAGTTTTTCGACGGGACGACGTGGGAAAACGCCAACTACGGCACGCTCTGCGAAAAATACGAGCAGAAGATGCTCGAAGCCGGGGACGAAAACATCCTCCCGCGTGGCTGAGCGGGGAAAGCGCCCTTCTTGCTTTTCCGCGCCTGCCGTGGTATCATCGTGGCGCAGGATAAAAACGCAACGTGTGCCCTCCTCTTTACCGGGCATGCCAGAGCTGGCCGGTAGCCCAGCCGTCCGCGCCGCGCGGCGCGGGTAAGTAACCCTCCCTCCGGGTCGTCCGTTCCTGCGGAAAACAACAGTTCAGGAGGGTTTCGTTTATGGACGACAGCACTGGGATCCTGACGGTATTTTTTGAGGACCCGTTCTGGGTCGGCGTGTTCGAGCGCGTCGACCGCGGGCGGCTCTCGGTCTGCAAGGTCACGTTCGGCGCGGAGCCGCGGGACGCGGAGGTCTGGGATTTTGTTCTGAAAAACTACCGCCGGCTCAGGTTCGGTCCGTCTGTTGCCGCGGCGCGGAAGCCGGGGCACACCAATCCGAAGCGCGCGCTGCGGGAGGCGCGGCGCGAGTCAGCCGCTGCCGGGATCGGCACGCGCTCGCAGCAGGCGCTCCAGCTCCAGCGCGAGCAGGTCAAGCAGGAGCGCACCGCGCTCACCCGCGAGCAGCGCGAGCAGGAAAAAGCGCGCCGCTTCACCCTGAAGCAGCAGAAGCGAAAGGAAAAGCACAGGGGTCGATGACCCCTGTGCTTTTCCTTTTTATCAGGTTTTACCCCTTCGCGAGGACCTTGCGCAGCGGTCTTTGGAGCAGGGCGCAGAGGACGAC
>CAVCTM010000141.1:0-4121 GCA_963605115.1 Pseudobutyrivibrio sp.
GCTTCTCCGGAAAAAAAGCCGGCATCCTCGGCGGAGCAGTCCTGATCGGCATCGGGATCAAGCTCTTGCTGGAGGGGATTTTATAAGTGAAAAAGGCCGCCCGGACGGGCGGTCTTTTTTTCATGACGTTTCCGCCAGCGCCTTCCATTCGCGCGCGAGAAAAACGATCGAGAGGACACCGACCAGCAGGCTGGAAAGCGCCCCGGCGTAAAGCAGACCGTCAACGCCGAACAGCGCGCCGAGGATCAGCATCGCCGGGATCTGAATAAGGATCTGGCGGAACAGGACCAGTGCCGTCGCAGGGAGAGGCTTTCCGATGGATTGCAGGAAGGAGCTGCCCACCATCTGAAAGCTGTCAAGGAAAATGAGCATCAGGTAGATCCGCAGGCATTTCACCGAAAACGCATTATAGAGCGGGTCCGCGGAGCCAAAGATGCGGACGATGCTCATCGGCGCAAGCTGGAACCAGATCGTGGCGAGCCCCATGAGCGCCGCGGAGAAGCAGAGCAGCAGCTTCAGGACGCGGCGGACCCGACTGCGGAGACCGCGCCCGCAGTTGTAGCTGATGATCGGCTGCGCACCGGAGCAGAGACCCGTGATCGCGTTTTGCAGCAGGGTAAACACCTTCATGGTGACGCCCAGCGCCGTCAGCGGGATCTCCGCACCGTACTTGCTCAGCGCCCCGTATTTGACAAGAAGGTTGTTCTGGAAAAAGAGCACCGCCACGATCGCAAGCTGCGTCACGAAGCTGGAAAGACCGAGCCGCACCGTTTTCGGAACAAAGCGGAGGCAGCCGGAAAACGAGCGCTTCGTGAGCCGCACCACGCCCCTTCTGCGGGCAAGATATACGATGCAGACGGCGGCGCTGGCAGCCTGCCCCAATACCGTGGCGATCGCGGCGCCCTTCACGCCCCAATGAAAGACGTAAATGGTCAGCGGGTCGCCGACCATGTTGACCGCAAAGCCCGCGAGCATGCTGAACATCGCGGTTTTCGGTCCGCCGTTTCCGCGGACGATGTTCATCGTGCCGCAGGGGAAAATGTTGAAGATCGTTCCCGCGACGATAATATACCCGTAATCCAGCGCATAGGGCATGATCTCGCCCGTCGCACCGAACAGGCGGCAGAGCGGCTTCAGGAAGACGGTCAGGAGAATGCTCAGCGTGACGCCGGATACCGCCAGCGCGGTAAGGCCGGCTGCCATGCCCTTCTCCGCCTCCTCGCGTCTGCCCTCGCCAAGCCGCAGGTTCATATAGCTGGCTGTGCCGTCGCCGATCAGCAGACCGACAGCGATGGCGAACTGGGTCAGCGGAAAGATCACGTTCGTCGCGCCGTTGCCGAGATAGCCGACGCCGTTGCCGATAAAGATCTGGTCCACCATATTGTAAAGCGCGTTCAGGACCAGCGAGATCACGCTGGGGACGGAGAACATCAGCAGCAGTTTGCCGATTTTTTCATGTTCATATTTTTGTTCAAGCGTTTCCATGCTTCCCTCCAACTGCTATAAACTAATTAGAAAACTAACTTTATGCGTAAAAAGGAAAACCTCCCGCACAAGGCTAAAGGTTTTCTATCATTTTTTTTGTGATCTCCAGCCACCGCGTCTGGTCCTGTTCCGGGATATCCCGCAGCAGCCGATCCTCCAGATCCTGCACGTCGCGCAGGACCTTTTCCCGGTACTGCTGCGCCTTTTCGCTGGGGACGATCTTTTTCAGCCGCCCGTCATAGGATACGGGGACACGGCTGATCAGCCCGTCCTGCTCCAGCTTTTTCACAAGGGCGCTGGCAGACGGCGGGCGCATGCCGAACTCATCCTCCAAATCTTTTTGAAACACCTCGCTGTCGTCATGCGCGAGGATAAAATGCAGCGCCTTGCCCTCCGCTCCGCTGTATTGTCCCCGGAAGGACAGGGCGTCGATCTCGCGGCGCATGCGGTTTGCAAGAATGCTGATATATTTGGAAGCGCGTTCATCCCTGACCATAGCGGTTCTCCAAACTAATTAGTTTTCTACATTTCAGCTACAGTATAACACGCTGCCCGCAAATGTCAAGAGGATCTTCGTATCCCGTCCCGCGGGTCCCGGATGCGCTTTCATGGCACCTCCGGGATGCACCCCTGGATCACCGTGATCATCTGGTCGATGCCGTCGGCGCAGCCGCCGCGGAGCCATTCCTCCACGATGCCGGTGATGCCGCGGAGATAGAACATCGCGCGGTAGCGGCGCTCGGCGGCGGGGACGCCGAAGCGCTCCATCACGGGCTCGATCAGCATCCGGAACAGGGCGCGGTCGCCCTCGTCGGAGCGGAAAACGGCGGGGCGCTCGATCGTGGCGCGGTAGAGCCGCTGGTGGCTGCGGATAAACTCCAGATACGGGCGCAGATAGTCCGGCGTGATGAGCAGCAGCTCGCGCGTATCGCAGCTCCGGAGGTCCGGGAGGGCGCCGAGCCTGCCCTGATAGCCCGCCCAGAACTGCGTCTGCATATAGTGCAGGCTCTCGTCGAGCAGGTCGCCGATCGTTTCGTAGTGCAGATAAAACGTGGACCGGCTGACACCCGCGCGGGTGCAGATCTCCTTCACCGTGATGAAATCGAGGTCCTTTTCGCCGAGCAGCTCCAGCAGCGCCTCGTCCATCCGCGCCGCCGTTGCGAAGTATTTGCTTTCCGAGCGCGTCATGCGCCGTCCTCCTTCCGTTTTCCGCTCCGCAGCAGCATCGCGAGCGCGAGCGCGGCGACGCCGGCGAACACCGCGCCGCCGGTCGCGGCGTTCATCGCCGTGCGGAAGCGCGCGCCGCCGGGGGAAAACGCCGCGATCATCGCCGTTTGCAGACCGAGCATGCCCATCGCCGCCGAAGCGAGACTGATCGCCTTCGCCGCGGAGAGCGCGGGGCTCCCCAGCCGGCGGAAGCGCACAAAATTGACGGCGGCGAGCGCCGCCATGTAGAATGTGTAGATCGCCGAGGCATAGATCATATAGCCGGGGTAGTGATACCCCGCGTCCGTCAGTACCGTCAGCGCGGCGATGCCGCCCATCGGCAGGTCGAGCAGGAGCAGCAGCCACGCCGTCCGGCGATAGCCGCGCCGCTCCCGCGCCGCGCTGCCGCTGCGCCGGTCGAGGAGCAGCAGCACGCGCATGACGCCGAGCACAAGGTGATAAGCCGCGAGGGAGAGCGACCAGACGGAGCCGGTCGCCGCGCCGGTCACGCCGCGGAACAGGGCGTAAGCGAAGTTCGCCGCCGTTCCCGGATAAAGCCCGGCTTCGGCGCGGAAAACGCGGTCGCGCAGACGGCGCGTTTCCCGCAGGCGCCGCAGGGGGCTCACTGCTCGCTGATCTCGCGGGCGAGCTCCAGAATTTCGTAGGCGTATTTCCGCTTGCCGTTTTCGAGAAGGCGTTTGTAGATCGGATAATTGACGCCCATGCCCGCCATGCCGACGATCCCGACGGCGATGCCGAGGACGAACGAGCCCGTGGTGCCGCCGCCGATCTGCCCCATCGCGAGGCACAACCCCGCGCCGAAGACCAGCGCGGACACGATGCCGAGCGTGTAAGTGAAAACGGTCGCCGGGGTCTTCGCGCGCGCGTCGAGCTTCCGCAGCGCCGTGACGCGGCTGGTGTCCTTCGGCGCATAGTCGCTCGCGAGCTGCTGGGCATAGAGTTTATCGGTGTTCATAGGAATTTTTCCTCCTTCGTTTTGATGGTTTTACCATAACAGCAAAAGCCGCCGAAACGAAGCACACAAATCCCAAAATCCGTCCGATTTTAACCGAAATAGCCCTCTGCGCGCAGCATTTCCAGCACGCGCGCCTCGCGCTCGATCATCACGGCGCTGATGGGACCGTGGTCCGGGCGGCGGTTCGCGGCGATGGCGGTCTCCGGCGCGACCCACTCCGGGGTATAGCCCTCCTCCGCCTCGTAGTCGTCGAGCTCCTGCGCCGCGCGCTCCGGCGCGGCGTCGCAGAGGTAATAGAAATTGTCCTGCGTAAAAAAGTCATATTCCCCGGCGTGGATGCCGTTTACCGGCTCGCGCTCGGCGCGGGGGACGACGCCGTAAGCGCGCACGCTCTCCGGCAGGATGCGCAGCCCCGCCTCCTCCCGCGTCTCGCGCAGGAGAGCTTCCAGATGAC
>CAVCTM010000142.1:0-4017 GCA_963605115.1 Pseudobutyrivibrio sp.
ATGGACCTCAACGACTACCGCCGCGAGATCGACGACATCGACGCGCAGCTTTTATCGCTTTTTACGCAGCGCATGGACGTCGCCGCCGCCATCGCGGAATATAAAAAGGAAAACGGCATCCCCGTGCTGGACTCCGGGCGCGAGCGGCAGAAGCTGCTGGACGTCGCGGACAAGGCGCCGGAGGCGCTGCGGGACTACGCCGTCAGCCTCTACTCCCTGCTCTTCGAGCTCAGCCGCGGCTATCAGAACCGCATTCTGGGTCTGCGCACGGAGCTGACGCAGCAGATCGCGGACGCCATTGCCGAAACGCCCCAGCTTTTCCCCGAAAGCGCCGCCGTCGCCTGTCAGGGCGTGGAGGGCGCTTACTCCCAGCTCGCCTGCGACCGGCTGTTCCGGCTCGCGAACATCTTTTATTTCTCCTCCTTCGACGCGGTGTTTTCCGCCATTGAAAAGGGGCTCTGCCGCTACGGTGTCATCCCGCTGGAAAACTCCACCGCCGGCTCCGTCAACGCGGTCTACGACCTTATGATGCGCCACGATTTCCGTATCGTGCGCTCCGTGCGGCTGAAGGTGGACCACAATCTGCTCGCCGCGCCGGGCGCGAAGCTCGGCGATATCAGGGAAATTTACTCCCACGAGCAGGCGATCGCCCAGTGCTCCGGCTTTTTGCAGTCGCTCCCCGGCGTCACGGTCGTGCGCTGCGAGAACACGGCGGCTGCCGCCAAGCGCGTCGCCGAGTCCGGGCGCACGGACGTCGCGGCGCTCTCCTCCCGCTCCTGCGCGGAGCTTTACGGGCTCCGATGCCTCGCCGCGGACGTGCAGGATCAGGGCAACAACTTCACGCGCTTTATCTGCATCGCGAAAAACCTCGAAATCTATCCCGGCGCGGACCGCACCAGCCTTATGATGGTGCTGCCCCACCGCCCCGGCTCGCTCTATAAGGTGCTCTCCCGCTTCTACGCGCTCGGCATCAACCTCAACAAGCTCGAAAGCCGCCCGCTGCCGGAGCGCAACTTTGAGTTTATGTTCTACTTCGACCTCGACGCGCCGGTCTATTCCCCCGGCTTCCAGCAGCTGATGGGCGAGCTGCCGGGGCTCTGCGAGGAGTTTTCCTATCTCGGCAGCTACAGCGAGGTGCTCTGACATGGACGGCAGCTACGGTCTGCTCGGCGAACGGCTGGGTCACAGCTACTCCCCCGCCATCCACGCCGCGCTCGCGGATTATGATTACCGGCTCTATGAGGTCCCGCGGGAGGAGCTGGACACCTTTCTCACCCGGCGGGACTTCGACGGGCTGAACGTCACCATCCCCTACAAAAAGGCGGTCATCCCCTACTGCGCCGCGCTCTCGCCCGTTGCGGCGGAGCTCGGCAGCGTGAACGTGCTGCTCCGCCGTCCGGACGGCACGCTTTTCGGCGACAATACGGACGCTTACGGCTTTGCCGCGCTCCTGCGCCGCAGCGGGATCGACCCGGCAGGCAGAAAGGCGCTCGTTCTCGGCAGCGGCGGCGCTTCCGCGACGGTCTGCGCCGTGCTGCGGCAGTGCGGCGCGGCGGACGTGACCGTCATCTCCCGCTCCGGACCGGAGAACTACGAAAATCTGGACCGCCACGCGGACGCAGAGCTCATCGTGAACGCCACGCCGGTCGGCATGTTCCCCGGCAACGGCGCGTCGCCCGTGGACCTTGCGCGCTTCCCGCGCTGCGCCGGCGTGCTGGACGTGGTTTATAACCCGGCGCGCACCGCGCTGCTGCTTCAGGCGGAGGCGCTCGGCATTCCCTGCGCGGGCGGGCTCTATATGCTCGCGGCGCAGGGCAAGCGCGCGGCAGAGCTTTTTCTGGGCAACGCCATCGACGACGCGGAGACGGACCGCGTCTGCGCGATGCTCTCGCGCGAGATGGAGAACATCATCCTCATCGGCATGCCCGGCTGCGGCAAGACGACGGTCGCCGCCGCGCTGGGCGAAGCGCTCCGCCGCCCCGTTCTGGACAGCGACGAGGCGGTGGAGCGCGCCGCGGGGCGCCCGATCCCGGAGATCTTCGCCGGCGGCGGCGAGGCGGCGTTCCGCGCGCTGGAGACCGCTGCGCTCGCGGAGCTCGGCAAGCGCTCCGGCGTCATCCTCGCGACGGGCGGCGGCTGCGTGACGCGGCGGGAAAACTATCCGCTGCTGCACCAGAACGGCAGGATCTTCTGGCTGCTGCGGGACCTTGAAAAGCTCCCGACCGCGGGCAGGCCCATCTCCCAGAGCCGCGATCTCGCGGACTTATCGCGCGAGCGCGAGGCGCTCTACCGCGCCTTTGCCGACAGCAGCATCGACAATAACGGCACGGTGGAGTCCGCCGCGGCGCAAATTCTGGAGGCGATCAAATGAAAATTCTCATCATCAACGGACCGAACCTGAACCTGCTCGGCATGCGCGAGCCGGAAATCTACGGAAAGCAGGACTACGCCGCGCTCTGCCGCTTTGTGCTGGACGCCTGCGCCGAGGCTGGCGCGGAGGGCGAGCTCTTCCAGTCCAACCACGAGGGCGCGATCGTGGACCGCATTCAGGCTTCCTACGGCGTCTTCGACGGCATCGTCATCAACCCCGCGGCTTACACCCACACGTCCGTCGCCATTTTAGACGCGCTGAAGGCGGTCGCCATCCCCGCCGTGGAGGTCCACCTCTCGGACGTGAACGCGCGCGAGCCGTTCCGCCATATCTCCTACACGGGGCTCGCCTGCGTCAGAAGCTTCATCGGGCTCGGCTTTGAGGGCTACCGGCAGGCGATCCTGTACCTGAAGGACTATCTCGCAAAGGGGGCGAAGGCATGACAGATCCCCGGCTTTCAGACTGGGGCGGCAGCGGCTGCGCCATCCGCGAGATCGCGGCTTACGGCGCGCGCCGCGCCGCGGAGATCGGCGCGGAGAACGTCTATAACTTCTCCATCGGCAGTCCGAGCATCGACCCGCCGCCCTGCGTCGGCGAGGCGATCGAGCGCCTGCTGCATACCGTGCCGCCCACGCTGCTCCACGCTTACGCGCCCGCGCAGGGTCTGCCGGAGGTGCGCGAGGCGGTCGCGGCGTATCTGAACCGCACGTTCGCGATGGATTACCGTGCGGAGGACATTTTCATGACGGACGGCGCGTCCGCGGCGCTTTCCATCCTCGCCCGCGCGCTGCTCTCCCCCGGCGACGAGGCGGTGGCGCTCGCGCCGTTTTTCTCCGAATACCGCGTGTTCGCCGAGCAGACCGGGGCGGCGCTGCGCGTTGCGCCCTGCCTGCCGGACTCGTTCCAGCCGGACCTCGCCGCTCTGGAGTCCGCGGTCACGCCGCGCACCGCGCTCGTCATCTTAAATTCCCCGAACAACCCCTCCGGCGTTGTCTACACGCGCGAGAGCCTCGCCGCCGTCTGCGCGCTGCTGGAGCGGCGGGAGCGCGAGTACGGCCACCCGATCTATCTCCTCGCCGACGAGCCCTACCGCGAGCTCGTCTACGGCGGCGCGGAGGTGCCGTTCCTCCCGGCGATGTATGCCGACGCGGTTTACTGCTATTCGTTCAGCAAGTCGCTCTCCCTGCCGGGCGAGCGCGTGGGCTATCTGGCGCTCGCGCCGCGCGCGGCGGAGCATGACGCGGTGATGACCGCCGTCGCGGGGGCTTACCGCGCGCAGGGCTATATCTGCGTGTCCTCGCTGTTCCAGCGCGTCGCCGCGGCGTGCCTCGGCAAAACGGCGGACCTCTCCGCTTACGCGGAAAACCGCGATCTCATCTACGGCGCGCTCACGGAGCTGGGCTTTTCCTGCGCAAAGCCGGACGGCGCGTTTTACCTCTTTCTCCGATCCCCGGAGCCGGACTCCCGCGCCTTCTGCCGCCGCGCGATGGCGCACGACATCCTCCTCGTCCCCGGCGACGACTTCGCCTGCCCCGGCTACGCCCGCCTCGCCTACTGCGTCGCAAAGGACACCATCACCCGCTCTATCCCAGCCTTCCGCCGCCTTGCGTTAGAGTACAAGCTATAATATAAAAGAAGACCGCCTT
>CAVCTM010000143.1:0-3998 GCA_963605115.1 Pseudobutyrivibrio sp.
CTTGTTCTTTTGCGCCCTTTTGAAAATGGTGCTTAGGTTACAATGTTTCAACCTTATTCCCTTTCTCAATTCAAGTGTTTTTTAGTGTCGGGTGGTAGCTTATGCTCTCATCTCGCCTCAGCCTATCGGACTCACCCCTTTCATCGACTTTTTGCCCTCACCATATCACACAAAAAACGAAATTACCATAGCATCTCGCGCAAATTTAAATTTGCGTGAAATGCCATAGACAGCCTCCGATTTGCGTGATATAATACTAAAGTTGATTCCCCGCCGGGCGCGTGCCGGCGGGGGATCTTTGCGCCCGATTTCCCCTTGCGCTCCGGGGGGGCGGCGGGGTATAATGGGGTATCTTGGTTCAGGAGGCGGGACGGATGAACGCAGAGCTGGAAAGACTTTTGCTGATGCAGGGGCGGGAAACGCTGCCGGGGGTGCTCATCGCGGCGGCGGAGTGCGCACCGCTCAGCAAGACCGGCGGGCTTGCGGACGTGGCGGGCGCGCTGCCGAAGGCGCTCGGCGCGCTCGGCTTCGACGCGCGGGTCATCACGCCCTATCACCGCTGCATCAAGGAAAAATACGCCGCGGCGGTCGAGCATCTCACCGAGATCACCGTGCAGCTCGGCTGGCGGCGGCAGTACGCCGGGATCGAGCGGCTGCGTCTCGGCGCGCTGACGGTGTATCTCATCGACAGCGAGTTTTACTTCGGCGACAAGATTTACCGCGGCGGGGACGCCGAGGCGGAGCAGTATGCGTTTTTCCAGCGCGCGGTGCTGGAGGCGATCCCGCTGCTGCCGGACTTTTCGCCGGAGGTGCTGCACTGCAACGACTGGCACACGGCGATGCTGCCCTTCCTCATCAAGACCCAGTATCAGGGCAGGCCGCAGGGCGCGCTCAGAACGCTGCTCACGATCCACAACATCGCCTTTCAGGGCTGGCTCGGCTTCGACTATGCCTGCGACCTGCTGGACATCGACCCGCGCTGGTGCGGCATTGACGGCATTGCCCACCATGGCTGCGCCAATTTCCTCAAGACCGGCTGCCTGTTCGCCGACCGGGTCAGCACCGTCAGCCCCAGCTACGCCGCCGAGATCTGCACGCCGCAGTTCGGCGAGGGGCTCGAAGACGTGCTGCTCTCCCGCGGCGCGGCGGTCTCCGGCATCTTAAACGGGCTCGACACGGAGAACTTCGACCCGGAGACCGACCCCGCCATCATATACCACTACAGTGCCGATTCGCCGGAGGGCAAGCGCGAAAACAAGCGCGCGCTGCTCGCGGAGCTGGGGCTCACCGCCGCCAACGAAGACACGCCGCTCATCGCGATGGTGACGCGCATGACGGCGCAGAAGGGCTTCGACCTCGTTCTCTCCGCGCTCGACGCGATCATGGACCGCGGCGCGGCGTTCGTCCTGCTCGGCACGGGCGACAAGGGCTATGAGGACGCGATGCGCGGCTTTGAGCAGCGCTATAAGGGGCGTCTCTGCGCCTATCTCGCTTACAGCGAGCCGCTCTCCCGCCGCATTTACGCCGGGGCGGACCTGCTGCTGATGCCCTCGGCGTTCGAGCCCTGCGGACTCAGCCAGCTCATCGCCATGCGCTACGGCACGCTCCCCATCGTCCACGAGGTCGGCGGTCTGCGCGACACGGTGCGCCCTTATAACTGCGTCACGGGCGAGGGCAACGGCTTTTCCTTCTACGATTTCGACCGCGATACGCTGCTGCGGACGGTGGACCTCGCGCTCTCCGTGCTGCGCGAGCGGAGCGCGCGGGAGCGGCTCATCCGGACCGCGATGGGCGGGGACTATTCCTTCGCGCCTGCCGCGGTGGAGTATGGGCGGCTCTATCTCTCCATGCTGCCCGCGCAGGGCTGCTCGCTGCGCCACGACGAGAACGACGAGCTCGACCGCGCCCCCTTCGGCGCGCTGCGCTGCGGGGAGACGCTGCGCCTGCGCCTGCATGCGGCGGAGTTTTTGGACGGCGCGTCCGTGGACGCCGGCGGAGTTCTTATCCCGATGGCGCGCGAGGGCGACGGAGTTTTCTCCGCGGAGCTGACCGCGCCGGGCGAGCCGGGGCTGCTGCGCTATTTCTTCCGCCTTGCCGGGGACGTCTGCTTCGGCGCGGACGGCGTCGGCTGCGGCGGGGCGAAGCCCTGGGTCGTCACGGTCTACGACCCGGCGTTCGAGACGCCGGACTGGGCGGAGGGCGCGGTGCTCTACCAGATCTTCCCGGACCGCTTCGCGCCGGGCGGGGACGCCTTCCAAAAGGGCGTGCGCGCCCATCGCCGCCGCGGGCGGAACATCGAGATACACGAGGGCTGGGACGAGCCGGTGAAATACCGCGCCACGACGCGCCCGGACTATTACCCCGACGATTTTTACGGCGGCACGCTCCGCGGGATCACGGACCGCCTCCCGGCGCTCGCCGCGCTCGGCGTGGACTGCATTTACTTAAACCCCGTTTTTGAAGCCGACTCCAACCACCGCTACAACACCGCCGACTACCGGCGCATCGACCCCATGCTCGGCACGCAGGCGGACTTTTCCGCCCTCTGCGCCGCGGCAAAACGGCTCGGCATCCGCGTTCTGCTCGACGGGGTATTCTCCCACACGGGGTCGGACAGCGTTTATTTCAACCGCGACGGGCGCTACCCCGGTCCCGGCGCGTATCAGGGCGAGGCGAGCCCTTACTATTCGTGGTATGATTTCCGCCGTTTCCCGGACGATTACCGCTGCTGGTGGAATTTCCCCACGCTCCCGGAGGTGAACGAGAGCGACGCAAGCTGGCGCGATTTCGTCATCGACGGGGAAGACGGCGTGCTGCGGCACTGGCTGCGCCGCGGGGCGTCCGGCTGGCGGCTGGACGTCGCCGACGAGCTGCCGGACGAGACCATCGCCGCGATGCGCGGCGCGGTGAAGGCGGAAAAGCCCGACGCGCTGCTCCTCGGCGAGGTCTGGGAGGACGCGACGACCAAGGTCAGCTACGGCGCGGAGCGCGCTTACGCCCTCGGCAGGGGGCTGGACACGGTGATGAACTATCCCCTGCGCGGCGCGGTGCTGGACTTTCTGCTCGGAAAAACGGATGCCGCGGCGTTTGCCGGTTTCCTGCTCGGTCAGAAGCGGCGCTACCCGCCCCCAATGTACCGCTGCCTGATGAACCTCCTCGGCAGCCACGACACCGCGCGGCTGCGTACGGTGCTCGGCTCCGGGACGGACGGGGCGAATATGGGCCGCGAGGCGCAGGCAGCCTTCGCGCTCACGCCGGAGCAGGCGCGGCGCGCCGACGCGCTCGTCCGCCTCGCCGCCGCCATCCAGTTCGCTCTGCCGGGCATGCCCAGCATCTATTACGGCGACGAGGAGGGCATGGAGGGACTCCGCGACCCCTTCTGCCGCGCGCCCTACCGCGCCGGGGACGGCGAGCTCCGCGCGTTTTACGCCGCGCTCGCGGCGCAGCGCCGAAAAAGCGAGCTGCTCCGCCGCGGGGACGCCGCCTTCGCCGCTTACGGCGCGGACACGGTCTGCATCCTGCGCTGGTGCGGCGGGAAAGCCGCGCTCTTCGCCGCGAACCGCGGGGAGAGCCCCGTGACGCTCCGCCCCCAGCCCGCCGACTTCCGCGGCATCTCCAGCGAAGCCGCCGAGCTCCCGGCGCTGCCGGAGGTGGCGCTCGCGCCGCAGAGCAGTGCGGTGGTTTTCGCGTCCGTGGGACGCGGGAATGAAAGTTGAATGCGCCTTGCGGCGCAGATTAAATAGGTTTCGCGCCGAAGGCGCGACTTACTTTGCCCCTCGCGGGGAAAGTAAGCAAAGGCGCGGTCAGAAGGAAAACCCTTTCGAATGGGTTTTCCTCCCGACACCCTCCTTTCCTGAACGACCAAGAGGGTCTGACGACCCCCTTGGATTCCCCCTAAGGTCGGGGCTGGTGCGGTTTAAAATTGTTGCCGCGAAGCGGCACCCTTTAAAGGCTCCCGAAGTGTAAGGGGAGCTGGCGCGCGAAGCGCGACTGAGGGG
>CAVCTM010000144.1:0-3828 GCA_963605115.1 Pseudobutyrivibrio sp.
CCCGCCGGTCAGCAAGAGCTGCATCAACCATTGGATGCGAAAACTCATGACACTCAAAGTCGAATGAGACCCACTTCGTTGGGCTCTCATTCGAGAAGGATTCACTCCGCTCAGCGCACTCGCCTTCGGCGAGCACGTTCCCTCCGCGCAGAGTATTTTTCGGCACGCACGTGTCGCGCCGAAAAATAATTGAACTTTATTCGCCGTTGCGACGGCGAACTCTGCGAGGCTTTCAAGCAGCGCGCCTCACGGCGCACAAATCCAAAAAAGGAGACCACGCCTTATGTCCTTTGTCCACCTGCATGTCCACAGCGAATACAGCCTGCTCGACGGCGCATGCCGCGTGGAGGAGCTGCCGGCGCGCGCGGCGGAATTGGGGCAGACGGCGCTCGCGATCACGGACCACGGCGTTATGTACGGCGCGGTCGCGTTTTATAAGGCGTGTCAAAAGGCGGGCGTGAAGCCCATCATCGGCTGCGAGGTCTACGTCGCCCCCCGGCGGCGCACGGACCGGGAACACAGTCTCGACGGCGACTACACCCACCTCGTGCTGCTCTGCAAAAACGAGACGGGCTACCGCAACCTCTGCTATCTCGTCTCCATGGGCTTTTTAGAGGGCTTTTACAGCAAGCCGCGCATCGACTGGGAGCTGCTCCACGCCCACGCGGAGGGGCTCGTCTGTCTCTCCGGCTGCCTCGCCGGGGACATCCCGCAGAAGATCGTCCGCGGCGAATACGAGGCGGCGAAGGCGCGCGCGGAGGAGCTCCATGCGCTCTTCGGCGAGGACTTTTATCTGGAAATCCAGGACCACGGCATTCTGGACGAGCGCCGCGCGATGAACGGGCTGCTGCGCTTAAACGAGGAGACCGGCATCCCCATCGTGCTCACGAACGACGCGCACTATCTCCGCCGCGAGGATGCCGCGGCGCAGGACGTTCTGCTCTGCATCCAGACCGGCAAGACGATGGACGAGCCGGGGCGCATGAAATTCGAGGGGCAGGAGTTCTATTTAAAAGACGAATCAGAGATGGCGGCGCTGCGGCCGGAGCGCCCGGACGCGATGGAGAACACGGCGCGCATCGCGGAAAAATGCAGCTTTGACTTTGAATTCGGTCACTATCACCTGCCGGAATTTCAGCTCCCGGAGGGCGAGACGGACAGCTTTTCCTACCTGAAAAAGCTCTGCCTCGCCGGGCTGGAAAAGCGCTACCCGGACCGCCCGGAGGCGCGGCGTCAGCTCGACTATGAGCTCGACATTATCGCCCGCATGGGCTTTGTGGATTACTTCCTCATCGTGTCGGACTTCGTGGGCTACGCGAAGCGCCGCGGCATTCCCGTCGGTCCCGGTCGCGGCAGCGCCGCCGGCAGCGTCGTCAGCTACTGCCTTGCCATCACGGACGTGGACCCGATCAAATACAGCCTCTATTTCGAGCGCTTCCTGAACCCGGAGCGCGTCACCATGCCGGATATCGACATGGACTTCTGCATCCGCCGCCGGCAGGAGGTCATCGACTATGTTGCGCGCAAATACGGCGCGGACCACGTTGCCCAGATCGTCACCTTCGGCACCATGGCAGCCAAAAACGCCATCCGCGACGTCGGGCGCGTGATGGGCGTCAGCTACGCGGAGACGGACCAGTGCGCCAAGGCGGTGCCGAACGCGCTGCACATCACCATTCAGGAGTCGCTCGCGCTCAGCAAGCCGCTGAAGGAGCTCTATGAGCGCGACGAGCGCATCCGCCGGATGATCGACACCGCCCGCGCGCTGGAGGGCATGCCGCGCCACGCCTCCACCCACGCCGCCGGCGTCGTCATCACGAAAAAGCCCGTTTACGAATACGTCCCCCTCGCGAAAAACGACGAGTCCGTCGTCACCCAGTACCAGATGACGACGCTGGAGGAACTGGGGCTGCTCAAGATGGACTTTCTCGGTCTGCGCAACCTCACCGTGCTCGACGACGCGGTCCAGCTCGTCCGGCGGCACACGCCGGATTTCGCGGTCGAATCCGTCCCGGAGGACGACCCCGCCGTGTTTGCCATGCTTCAGGCGGGGCGCACGAGCGGCGTGTTCCAGCTCGAAAGCAGCGGCATGACCGGCGTCTGCGTCGGTCTGAAGCCGAAGAGCATCGAGGACATCACCGCCATCATCGCGCTCTACCGCCCCGGTCCCATGGAGTCCATCCCCCGCTTCCTCGCCTGCGCGGGCGACCCGGCGAAGGTGACGTATAAGCACCCGCTGCTGGAGGGCATCCTCAGCGTCACTTACGGCTGCATCGTCTATCAGGAGCAGGTCATCGAGATCTTCCGCCGTCTCGCGGGTTATTCGCTCGGTCAAGCGGACATGATCCGCCGCGCAATGAGCAAGAAAAAAGCCAAGGACGTCGCGCGCGAGCGCACCGCCTTCGTCCATGGCGACCCGGCGCGCGGGATCGCCGGCTGCAAAGCCAACGGCATTCCCGAAGATGTCGCCGAGAGCATCTATGACGAGATCAACGACTTCGCGAACTACGCCTTCAACAAAGCCCACGCCGTGAGCTACGCGATCGTGGCTTACCGCACGGCGTATATGAAGTGCCACTATCCGCGCGAATATATGGCGGCGCTGCTCACGAGCGTGCTCGACTGGAGCGACAAGGTCGCGGGCTACATCGCGGAGTGCCGCGAGATGGGCATCCGTCTGCTCCCGCCGGACATCAACGAGTCCGACGCGGACTTCACCGTCGCGGGCGAGAACCTGCGCTTCGGGCTCGCCGCGGTGAAAAACGTCGGCAGAGGCTTCGTCCAGTCGCTCATGGCGGAGCGCGCGCGGAACGGCCGCTTCACCGCGCTCGACGAGTTCTGCACCCGCATGTACGGGCAGGACCTCAACCGCCGCGCCATCGAGAGCCTCATCCGCGCCGGCGCCTTCGATTCCCTCGGCTATCGCCGCCGCGCGCTGCTTCAGGTGCTCGACGACGTGCTCGACGGCGTTGCCTCCGCCGGGCGCAAAAATGTCGCCGGACAGCTCGACATGTTCGGCATGAGCGACGAGGGAGACGGTCCGGAACCGATGCGGCTGCCGGACGTGCCGGAATTCGACCGCCGCGAGCTGATGGCGATGGAGCGCGAGATGACCGGGCTTTACCTCAGCGGCCACCCGATGGACGATTACCGCGACAAAGTGAAAAAGCTGGGCGCGACGCCCATCGGCGACATTCTGCGCGACTTCGCCGGAGACGGCGGACCGGAGCGCTTCCACGACGGGGAATACGTCACCGTTGCCGGCATCATCGGCAGCTATAAAACGCGCACGACGCGGAATAACTCCCTCATGGCTTACGTCACGATCGAGGACGACAGCGGGCATCTGGAGCTCGTCGTGTTCCAGCGCGCGCTCGACGGCGGCGGGGCTTACCTGCGCGACGGCGCGGCGATCCTGGTCCGCGGGCGCATCTCCGTCCGCGACGAGAAGGAGCCGCAGATCACGGTCGACTCCATCCGCCCCCTCAGCGATCTCGACCCCGTCCCCGGCGCGCCGGAGCCGTCGAAGAAAAAGCTCTTCGTCAAGCTCCGCAGCGACGACGCCGCAGCCCTCCGCCGCATCGACCTCCTGCTCGAAATGTTCCCCGGCGAGGACACCATGGTCCAGTATTTCGCCGACCTGAAAAAGCAGCGCACCGCCGGCTGCCTCATCCACAACGCGCTGGTGCAGGAGCTGAAGGAGCGGTTCGGAGAGGAAAATGTGGTGGTGAAGTAAAAGTGTCAAAGAACACCCGCAGGCTGCGATTTTAAAGGCTCCCCTGTGCAAGGGGAGCTGGCGCGCGAAGCGCGACTGAGGGGTTGTTACCG
>CAVCTM010000145.1:0-3789 GCA_963605115.1 Pseudobutyrivibrio sp.
CACGGAATTGTCCCGTTTCCGCCATCGAGATTCGGGAGAAAAGACCGGTTTGGGTTAAGGATGAATGCGTCATGTGTCTTCGCTGTCTGCACCATTGCCCCAAATTTGCGATTCAGTATGGCAAGCGCACGAAGCAGCACGGGCAATATACGCATCCGGTTTCAAAATGAGACCGGAGCGTCACATCTTCTGCCGCCCTGCGCTGTTCCTCAATATACGGTGCGGTCAGCCTTCTCTTTACTATCCACTGCTTTTCGTGACGGCAAAAAATAACGGGTATCCGGCTTTCACCGGATACCCGTTATTTCGCTGCCATCTCTGTCTGACGGATGCTCATTTCGTAATTTCGGTCTGAACCTGTTTTACGGACACCTGTCTAGAGGGAAGCGGCTTTTTCATTTCAGCGTGATGCTGTTGTTCAGCACGGAGGTGCTGTAGAGGAAAAGCACGTCCTGACTGTCGAACGTCAGGAAGCGTCCCAGCAGCTGGGGGGAGAGGTAGCGGATATCCACGAGCGTGACCTTGGCGTAGCCCTCTATGAGCAGCGGGGCGATGGAGCTTCCGAAGGAATCGCGGAAGATGATTAGCTCGCGGTCCGTCTCTGCGTTCGGGTTTTCGACCGTGAGCAGGGATTTGGAGCCGAAGAGGAAGATCTCATAAGGATCGCTTCCGCCCGGCGCGCTGAGATCGTAGACCGGGAGGTACTGCTCCGTCTCGTAATCATAGACGCGGCTGCTGCTCAGCGTATCGCTCGTGAGGTAATAGAGCCGCTCCGCCGGCAGGGGGAGCGCCGACTGCCCGTAGTAGACGCCGTAAAACGGCGCGTCCGCTTCGTTCACGGTGTAATTATCCTTCAGTGCAACGCCCATCCGCTCCGCGATGCGCGCAGCGACGTCCGTAATGCGCTCCTGCCGCCAGTGAAGGTCCGTGCGGTAATAGTCCTCCGCATCCAACAGGTCGGCGACGGGAATATTCTCCGCAAAGGGCGTTTTTTCGATAAAACGGGCGAAAAATGCGTCGTAATCCATCGAGAGATAGCCGTTATTCGCGGCAAGGAAGTAACTCTTGTCCGGCACGACGACGGAATAGACTTTCGTGTCCGTCCCGGCGAGATAGCGGTCATAGACGTCCTGAAAGCGCTCTGCGGCGCGGTCGATGGAGTCAGTGTCCATCGGGTATTCGAGCTTCGCCGCGTGACCGTCCGCGATATAGATGCCGTTGCTGTCGCTCTGGCGGAAGACATAGAACGCGGAGAGCGCCTTTACCGTGCGGAACGTATCCCGTAGTGGAAACTGGTCGAGGGTATAGCTCTCGAAATTCGTCATAAAGCTGCCGTTCAGGAGCGTTTTTGTGCTCAGCTCCGGCGCCTGCGCGAGCGGACGCCGCTCCGTGATCGAGGTGTCCGCGTCCGGGCGCAGGATGCCCCAGACGAGAAATCCCAGCAGAAAGCAGCCGGCAAGCGCGAGGGAGACGAGATTTTTCACTTTTTCTTTCAGCATAACAGATGTCACCCTCCTCTCAGAAGCGGAAGTAAAGGAACGGGTTGAACGACCCGTCGATCAGATACGCCGTGCAGACCACGAGCAGGAGCAAGATCCCGACCGGCTCCGCAACCGTCAGCACCGCTGCGCTGCCGCGCTTTTTCTGAAGCGCCTCGAATGCGCGCTTCGGAAGCGGCGTTGCGCCCACGGCGGCAACGATCAGCAGGGGAAGGTAGCTCCGCAGATAGTAGAGCGTCTCCGCGCTCGAAAACGGCAGGCTGCCTCCGCCGAACATCGCCGCGACCGTCTTCGCCGCGGCAGAAATGCTCTCCGCGTCAAACAGTACGAAGCTGACGGCGAGGACGACCGCCATATAGATATGACCGAGCCAGCGGTGCTTTTGCAGCGGGCGCAGCAGCCAGAGCTTTTCGACCACGAGCAGTACGGCAAAGAAAAGTCCCCACAGGATGAAATTCCACGCCGCGCCATGCCAGAAGCCGGTCGCGAACCATACGATAAAGATGTTCAGGAACCAGCGGGCACGACCCACGCGGTTGCCGCCGAGGGGGATATAGAGATAATCCCGGAACCAGCTTCCGAGGGACATATGCCAACGCCGCCAGAACTCCGTCGCGGTGCCGGAAATGAGCGGATGGTCGAAGTTTTCGCAGAAATCGAAGCCGAGGATCTTTCCGAGACCGATCGCCATGTCGGAATAGCCGGAGAAATCGAAGTAGATCTGGAACACATACGCCGCGGCATAGAGCCATGTGAAGAGGACCGACTGCTCCGCCGAGCCCTTGAACACGCTCACAAGCTCGCCGAGAACGTTTGCGATCAGGATCTTTTTCGCGAGTCCCGCCGTGAAGCGGCGCAGACCGAGCGCCGCCTTGCCGACGCTGTGTGTCCGGCTGCGGAGCTGCTCGGCGACGTCCGCATAGCGCACGATGGGACCGGCGATGAGCTGGGGGAACATTGCGATATACGCCGCGAGGTCGATCACGTTGTGCTGCGCCGCCGCGTCGCCGCGGTAGACGTCGATGACGTAGCTCAGGATCTGGAAGGTGTAAAAGCTGATGCCGATGGGCAGGGCGATGCGGAGCAGGGGAAGGCTCATTCCCGTCACGGCGTTGAAATTGGCGATAAAAAAGTCGGCATACTTGAAATAGCTCAGCATGCCGAGACTCAGGACGGCGGAGAAGACCAGCCAGAGCCGCTTCAGCCGCAGCCGCTCCGTATGGCGCTCAATGAGCCGCCCAAAAACATAGCCCTGCGCGACGGAGGCGAGCATCAGCACCAGATAGCGCGGCTCGCCCCAGCCGTAAAACACAAGGCTCGCAAGGAGCAGAACGCCGTTTTTCAGCTGCCGCGGGACAAGGAAATAGAGAATGAGCACGCAGGGGAGAAAATAAAACAGGAAGGGCACACTGGAAAACAGCATGGCGTTTTGCTCCTTGCTTATTGTTGATAGAACGCGATCACACGGCGGGATCGTCGCTGACGATCGTCGCGCCGGCATTGGCGACGAGCTGGGCGGCGAAGCTGTCAACAAGGTCGGTGTGGCCGAAGATGGAGATGACATACTCGCCCGCGGTCAGGATGACGACCTTGTCGGGCATACCGCACATCCAGTGGCGCGCGAGAATGTTGGTCTTGAGCGCGGCGGCGAGGGAAGCGGCGTCCTCGGCGCTTGCGGCGTGGAATGCGCCGCAGGTGAAGGTGTTGGTGTTCATCATATGGATGAGGGATGCGGCGTCGTCCACCTTGTCAAACCAGTCGGCGGGCAGACCGAGCGCGCGGTCCGCCTCGGCGGAATCGGTGAGGGCATACTTGCCCGGCGCGTCGGAGACCATGCTCTCCTCGCTGAAGTCGCCGCCGACGGCGGGGAACTTATCGTCGTCGCTCATGCCGTTCCACGCGGCGTTCAGAATGTCCAGCGCGCTGCCGGAGGTGCTCGGCGTCTCGGTCGGAGCAGGAGTCGGCGCGGGAGTGGGCTGGACCGGTGTCGGGGTCGGAGCGGGAGTCTCCTCCGGGGTCTGCGTCTCCTCAGGAGGCTCGGTCTCGTCGGGCTCGTCGGTCTCCTCCGGCTTTTCCGTCTCTTCCGGCTTCTCGGTCGGCTTGGGCGTATCCGTCGGAGCGGGGGTCTCGGTCTGTTCCGGCTTTTCGGTCTCCGCCGGATCATTCTTGGCGCCGCAGGCGGCGAGAGAGAAGAGCAGCACGGCTGCAAGCAGCAGGCTCAGGATCTTTTTCATTGTTATGACCATTCCTTTCCGCTGCGCTGCAAGGCACCAAAGGGGAATGAAACAGA
>CAVCTM010000146.1:0-3692 GCA_963605115.1 Pseudobutyrivibrio sp.
TGGCACCCCCTGCGAGAATCGAACTCACAACTAACCCTTAGGAGGGGTTTATTATATCCATTTAACTAAGGAGGCTTGCACGGACCATTTTACCGCATTTCCCGGCAAAACGCAAGGGTTAATTCCGGCGGAGGGCGTAAACGGCGAAGGCGAGCTCGGTTTCGAGCTCGTCCAGTGCGGCGAGCTTGGCTTGGTCGGCGGCGCCGGTCTTGTAGTAATAGGGCGTCATCATGAAAAGATTTTCGATCATCTCCCGCGGGGAGATGACGGCGGAATAGCAGACATCCCGCCGGGTGAGGAGCGTGAAGCCCTCCGGAGCGTAAGCCGGGGCGGGGTTTTCGTAGGGGCGGTCATACACCGCCGCCTTCAGACCGAAGAGGTGGCGCTGGAGCGGCACCGCCTTCAGCAGCACGCCGCCGGGACGCAGCACGCGGGCAAACTCCCGGTCGCTCTCCGGCGCGAAGATGTTCAGCAGCAGATCGCAGCTGCCGTCCGGAACGGGCAGCGCGCTGACGGAGGCGACGGCGAGCGTCAGCTCCGCGCGGCGGCGCGCCGCGGCGATGAGCGCCGTTTTGGAAATATCCACGCCGACGGCGGCGCAGTCCCGCCCGGCGTCGCGGAGCGCAGCGGCGACCGCGGCGGTGTAGTAGCCCTCGCCGCAGCCGGCATCCAGCAGGCGGACAGACCCGGCGGTATATTCCAGCGCCAAAGCGCAGAGCGCGTCGCGCAGCAGGGCGTAGCAGCCGGTGTCGAGAAAGGCGCGGCGGGCTTCCACCATACGCTTGTCGTCCCCGTGGCGGCGTCCGCCGGACTGGGCGCGGAGCAGGAGGTTCACATAGCCCTGCTTCGCCTTATCGAAGCTGTGGCACGCGGCGCAGCGGAGCGAGCCGCCCGCGTCCGCGAGCGCGCCGCCGCAGACCGGGCAGGTGAGGGAAAGCGGTCCCATTTTTAATTACACCACCTGAAAGAGATAAAACTTCAGATAATCCGTCTCCGGCACGCCCCAGAGGATGGGGTGGTCCGGACCCTGCTGCCGCGCCTCGATCTGGCGCAGGGAAACGGCGGCGTCCGCCGCGGCGGAGGCGAGCATGGCGCGGAACAGCTCGTCCGTCATAAAGTGGGAGCAGGAGCAGGTGGCGAGATAGCCGCCGCGCGGCAGCAGCTTCATCGCCTTGAGGTTGATCTCCTTATACCCGCGCACCGCGTTTTTCACCGTCGCGCCCGACTTCGTGAACGCCGGGGGGTCGAGGATGATGTAGTCATAGTCGCGGCAGCCTTGCGCGGCGAGCCCGGTCAGCAGGTCAAACACGTCCGCGCAGAGATAGTCCACGCGCCCGTCCAGCCCGTTGCGCGCGGCGTTGCGGCGGCTCTGGGCAACGGCGTCGGCGGAGATGTCCACGCTCGTGACGTGCGCTGCGCCGGCTGCGGCGGCGTTTAAGCCGAAGGCGCCCGTGTGGGTGAAGCAGTCGAGCACCCGGCGTCCCGGCGCGAGGCGGGCGGCAGCGGCGCGGTTATACTTCTGGTCGAGGAAAAAGCCGGTCTTCTGCCCGTTGATGTAGTCCACGTCGTAGAAAATGCCGTTTTCGCAGATCTCCGTGTGGCCGTCGCCGGAGCCGAGGAAAAAGCCCTTGCCGGTCTCCATCCCCTCCTTGCGGCGCAGCGCGCCGTCGTTGCGCTCATAAACGGCGGTGATCTCCTGCCCCATCTCGCGCAGAATGTCGACAAGGGCGGGGAAGAGCATTCCCTTGATGCGCTCGATGCCGAGCGAGAGCGTCTCCGTCACGAGCACGCTGCCGAAGCGGTCCACGGTCAGACCGGGGAAGCGGTCGGCTTCGCCGAAAATAAGGCGGCAGCACTGAAAGTCGCGCTCGCCCATCACGGTGCGGCGGTAATCCGCGGCGTAGCGCAGGGCGCGCCGCCAGAAGCTCTCGTCAAAGCGGTCGTTCGCGTTGCGGGAGAAGACGCGGACGCGGATCTTGGACGCGGCGTTATAAAACCCGCTGCCGAGATAAGCCCCGCGCTGGGAGTAAACGTCCGCGATGCCGCCGTTTTCGATCTCCCCGGCTTCGTCCGTCACCTCGCCCTCGAACACCCACGGGTGGCCGCCGCGCAGCTTGCGCTCCCCCTTCGGCGTGATGGTCACTTTTGCGTAAGGCCGCTCCATATCTCTGTCTCCTCCAAAGCGTTTTTCATCCCCGGTATTATACTCTATCCCCCGCGCCCACGTCAATTTTTTTGCTTTACTTCCGTGAAAAATCGTGTTAGAATTTTTGTTAGGCACCCCAAATTATGAGCTTTATGGAGGAGAAAGATATGGAGAAGTACCTCGGCGAGTCCATCCCCAAGCTGGGCTTCGGTCTGATGCGCCTGCCCATGTGCGGCGAGCAGATCGACTTGGAGCAGACGAAGGAGATGGTCGACCTTTTCATGGACGCCGGCTTCCGCTATTTCGACACGGCTTATGTCTATAACGACGGCGAGAGCGAGCGCGCCGCAAAGCTCGCCCTTGTGGACCGCTATCCGCGCGAGAGCTTTTATCTTGCGACGAAGCTGCCCGGCTTTTCCGCAAAGAGCAAGGCGGACGCCGAGCAGATGTTCTATACCTCGCTCGAACGCACCGGCGCGGGCTATTTCGATTTTTACCTGCTCCATAACCTCGGCGCGGACCGGAAGAAGGCGTTCGAGGACTATGACCTCTGGAACTTCATCGCCGCGCGCAAGAAGGAGGGGCTCATCCGCCACATCGGGTTCTCCTTCCACGA
Source organism: Pseudobutyrivibrio sp. (assembly GCA_963605115.1). Classification (GTDB taxonomy): domain Bacteria; phylum Bacillota; class Clostridia; order Oscillospirales; family Oscillospiraceae; genus SVKR01. The sequence goes on from CAVCTM010000146.1 coordinate 2,763, forward strand.
CACCGCCGACGAGCTCGATAAGCTTCTGACCGAGCATCCGGAGGTGGAGTTCGTGCAGCTCCAGATCAACTATATCGACTGGGAGAGCGCGACGGTCCAGTCCCGCCTCTGCTATGAGACGGCGCGCCGCCATGGAAAGCCCGTCATCATCATGGAGCCCGTGAAGGGCGGTCTGCTGGCGGACCTGCCGGAGTCCGCCGCCGCCCCGCTGCGCGCTGCGGACCCGGCGCGCAGCATCTCCTCGTGGGCGGTGCGCTTCGCCGCCTCGCTCGATGGCGTCATCACCGTTCTGAGCGGCATGAGCACCGCCGACCAGGTGCGCGACAATCTCGCCACGATGCGCGGCTTCAAGCCCTTCACGGCGCAGGAGAGCGCCGCGGTGAAGGCGGCTGTGGACGCGCTGAACGCCATCCCGACCATCCCCTGCACCCATTGCAGCTACTGCACCAAGGGCTGCCCGATGAACATCGCCATTCCGGACATTTTCTCCGCTTGCAACACGGAGACCATTTACGGCAACCACGCCCTCGCCCAGCGCTCCTACGGCTTCGCCACTTCCCGCGGTCACGGCTCCGCCGCCGACTGCATCGCCTGCGGTCAGTGCGAGGCGGTCTGCCCGCAGAGCCTGCCGATCATCGAGGAGCTGAAGAAGGCTGCGGAGCAGTTTGCGTAAGTTTTAAACGAGGGGGGTTCGCGCCCCAAGGGGCGCGGGGATGAAAGTTGAATGCGCCTTGCGGCGCAGGTTAAATAGGTTTCGCGCCGAAGGCGCGACCTTCTTCCCCCCCTGTGCCCTAAAGGACTAGCGCCTTCGGCGCGTCGGGGACAGAAGGCAAAGGCACAGCTAAGGAGGGGCCCTTTCGATTGGGTCCCTCCTTAACTGTGCCTTTGTGAAGTGGTAAGCTAATTTTGGACACAAAGGGGGTAGATTTA
>CAVCTM010000147.1:0-3579 GCA_963605115.1 Pseudobutyrivibrio sp.
TACGTGTCCATACACACGTAAAGCTATGTTAGCATGGACATGTCAAAAATGCAAGACTTCAGAACGCTGAATTTTTCGACAAAAAACGTCGAAAAACGACCCCAACCCCTTGCGCGCCAAGGGCTTGGGGGGGATTGGAAAAAAGTGGATATTTTTTTACCGATCCCGAAAACCGCTGCGCTGCCGATATTCCTTGACCTTCCGCAAAAAACGCGGTAAAATAACGAGGTTAACAAGCGAAAAGGAGCATTTTCTACTATGTCTATCGAAAAGGGACGGGCTTATCTCGCCCGGTTTGGGATGGAGGACCGGATCCTGGAATTTCCGGTTTCGAGCGCGACGGTGGAGCTTGCGGCGGCGGCGCTCGGCGTGGAGGGCGCGCGCATCGCGAAGACGCTCTCGTTCAAGCGCGAGGACGGCTGCATCCTCATCGTCGCCGCGGGCGACGCGCGGATCGACAACCACAAGTTCAAGGAGCTCTTCCACATGAAAGCCAAGATGCTGACGCCGGACGAGGTGCTGGAGCTGGTGGGTCACCCGGTCGGCGGCGTGTGCCCCTTCGGGATCAACGAGGGGATCGACGTCTACCTCGACGAGAGCCTGAAGCGCTTCACGACCGTGTTCCCCGCCGTCGGCAGCGGCAACAGCGCCATCGAGCTCACGCTCGACGAGCTTTACAACGTGTCCAATGCCCGCGCGTGGGTGGATGTCTGCCGTCTGCCGGAGGTGACGACGGATGCCTGAGCGGGAGGAATCGCGCCTCGGCACCGCGCCGCTCGGCAGGCTCGTGCTGAGCCTCGCACTGCCGAGCGTGCTCGCGCAGCTCGTCAATCTGCTCTACAACATCGTCGACCGCGTTTACGTGGGTCACATTGCGGACACCGGCGCGCTGGCGCTGACGGGGCTCGGACTCTGCACGCCGATCATCCTGATCGTCGCCGCCTTCGCTTATTTCGCCGGCTCCGGCGGCGCGCCGCGCGCGGCGATGGAGCTCGGTCGCGGCGACCGCGAAAAGGCGGGGCGCTATCTCGCCCAGAGCTTTCTGCTGATGCTCGTCTCCGCCGCGGTGCTGACGCCGCTGCTGCTCTGGCTGCGCGCGCCGCTGCTGCGCTTTTTCGGTGCGAGCGACGACACGATCGGCTTCGCCGACCGCTATATCCGCATCTATCTCTGCGGCACGGTGTTCGTCCAGCTCGCGCTCGGACTGAACACCTTCATCACCGCGCAGGGACAGGCGAAGACCGCGATGCTCTCCGTCGTCATCGGCGCGGCGGCGAACATCATTCTGGACCCCATCTTCATCTTTCTGTTCGACATGGGCGTGGAGGGCGCGGCGCTCGCGACCGTCATCTCCCAGGCGATCTCCGCCGCATGGGTCCTGCGCTTCCTGCTCTCGAAAAAGTCCGTCCTGCCGCTCCGCCTGCGGGATATGAAGCCGGACCTCGCCGTCATCGGCGAGATCGCCTCGCTCGGCATTTCGCCCTTCATCATGCAGGTGACGGAGTGCCTCATCGCCATCGTGTTCACGAACGGGCTCCAGCGCTACGGCGGGGACCTCTACGTCGGGAGCTACACGATATTGCAGAGCGTGATGCAGCTGATGTACGTCCCCGCGAGCGGCTTCACGAACGGCGCGCAGCCCATCGTGAGCTATAACTACGGCGCGGGGAACTACACCCGCGTGAAGCGCTGCTTTCTGCTGATGGTCGCCGCCGCGCTGGGCTACACCGCGCTCTTTTATGCACTCGTGGCGCTTTTTCCGGCGTTTTTCGCCGCACTGTTCACCTCGAACGCCGCGCTCCGCACCCTCTCGGCGCAGAAGCTGCCCGTCTATCTCGCCGGCATGTCCATCTTCGGACTGCAAATGAGCGTGCAGAGCTCGTTTCTCGGCATGGGACAGGCAAAGGTCTCGCTGTTCATCGCCTGTCTGCGCAAGGTCATTTTGATGACGCCGCTCGCGCTCATTCTGCCGCTTTTTCTCGATACGGACGGGCTCTATCTTGCCGAGCCCATCGCCGATGGGCTCAGCGCCCTGACAGCGACGGTGCTGTTCGCCGTCTGCGCACGGCGGCTGCTGCATAAGCCGGACGCCATCGAGCGCCTTCAGGAAACGGGCTACCGCTCCGGAATGGAGACCGGGGAGACGGACGCCTGAGCGTGGCGCCCCGCGCTCCCCGGCTTTCCACTTGGGACCGCCGCGAGAGATCCCGCGGCAGCCCCTATCTAAAAAAAGCGGCGCCGCTCCATAGCAATCTATGCCGGAAAACAAGACCGTGACAATAAAAAAATCGGAGGAAAAAACTTATGCTGAAGATCGCACCTTCCATTCTCTCTGCGGATTTCTGTCGCCTCGGCAGCGAGTGCGCGGACGCCGTTGCCGGCGGCGCGGACTGGCTGCATGTCGACGTGATGGACGGCATTTTCGTGCCGAACATCTCCATCGGCATTCCCGTCGTCCAGAGCCTGCGCAAAGCAACGGACGCCTTTCTGGACGTCCACCTGATGATCGACCGCCCGCAGCGCTATGTCAAGGCGTTCTGCGACGCGGGGGCGGACCTCGTTGTGTTCCACGTTGAGGCGGCGCAGCCGCAGGACATCGCCGAGGCGCTGCGCACCGTGCTCGACTGCGGCAAAAAGGTCGGCATCGCCGTGAAGCCCAAGACGCCCGGCACCGTGCTGCTGCCTTATCTGGATCTGCTCGACCTCGTGCTCGTGATGACCGTGGAGCCCGGCTTCGGCGGGCAGAAGTTCATGCACGACCAGCTGCCGAAGATCCGCATGCTGCGCGAAATGCTCGACAAGCTGAACCCGGACTGCGACCTTGAGGTGGACGGCGGCATCGACCCCGTGACCGCGCCGCTCGTCAAGGAAGCGGGCGCGAACGTGCTCGTCGCGGGCTCCGCCGTGTTCGGCAAGTCCGACCGCGCCGTCGCCATCCGCGCCATCCGCGAGGCGTGAAGAAGGGGTAAACGGCTATGGCGTCTTTTTTTCCGCCCAGCTTTGAAACGCTGATCGACCGCTTCGCCGCGCTGCCCGGCATCGGGCGCAAGAGCGCCCAGCGGCTCGCGTTCCACGTGCTCTCCCTGCCGCAGGGCGAAGCGGAGCAGTTCGCGGACGCGATCATGCAGGCGCGGCAGAGCGTCCACACCTGTCCGGTCTGCCAGAACCTCACGGACGGTGAGCTCTGCCCCATCTGCGCGAGCGACCGGCGCGACAAGAGCGTCATCTGTGTCGTCGCAGAGCCGAAGGACGTCGCCAGCATCGAGCGCAGCCGCGAGTTTTCCGGCGTTTACCACGTGCTCCACGGCGTGCTCAGCCCGATGAACCATGTCGGACCGGACGATCTGCGCATTGCGGAGCTCGTCCAGCGCGTCGCCGCCGGCGGCGTCAGCGAGGTCATCATGGCGACGAATCCGGACACCGAGGGCGACACGACCGCGATGTATGTCTCCCGGCTTTTAAAGCCCTTCGACGTGAAGGTCACGCGCCTCGCTTACGGCATCCCCGTCGGCAGCAACCTCGAATTTGCCGACGACGCCACCTTGCTCCGCGCCCTTGAGGGCAGGCGGGAGATGTGAG
>CAVCTM010000148.1:0-3356 GCA_963605115.1 Pseudobutyrivibrio sp.
TTTTGATCCTGCTGGAGGACGAGACCGGGGTGCTGACGATATAAAAAGTCGAATGAGACCCGCTTCGCTGGGCTCTCATTCGAAAGGGATTCACTCCGCTCAGCGCACGCCCCGTTGGGGCGCACGTTCGCTCCGCGCAGAGTATTTTTCGGCAGGTACACGCCCCGCCGAAAAATAATTGAACTTTATTCGCGCCTGCGGGCGCGAACTCTGCGAGGCTTTCGGGGGGTCCGGCGCACGCCGGACCCCCATTTTTTTGCTTTCGCCCCTTGCAAAGCCATGGCGCGGGGAGTATAATATTCCCGGAATTTTTGGGAACGCAGGCAGAGGGAACTATGAAACAGCACTGGACAAAACTGGGCGCGGCGCTGCTTGCCGCGCTGACGCTGGCGGGCTGCGGAAAGAGCGCGCCCCCGGCGGATACGCCGGAGCCGACGGCTCCGCCCACCGAGACCGCGGCGATCGCGCCGACGCCGACCCCGGAGCCGACGCCGACGCCCGTGCCGGAGCCGGAATACGCCGGTCCGGACCTCGCGGAGCAGACCGCGGTCGGGGACGAATTTTTCGCCGACACCGCGTTTTTCGGCAACTCGCTCGTCGACGGGCTGCGGCTTTACGGCGGGCTCGCCCACGGTGACTTTTACGCGGTGCAGAGCGCCTCGGTCGTCAACGTCGGCACGACGAAGGTCAGCGCCCTGAACGACGGCACCGCCGCCACGCTGCTGCAAACGCTCGCGCAGAAGCAGTATGCCCGCATTTACATCCTGCTCGGCATCAACGAGATCGGCTTTGAGACGAGCTATTTCATCGAGCTCTACCGCGCCATGCTCGACCAGATCGCCGCGAGCGAGCCGCATGCCGCGATCTATATCATGGGGCTCACGCCCGTGACGAAGGCGAAGTCGGACGAGGGGCAGCTCTTCTCCATGGACCGCGTGCGCGAGTATAACGCCGCGCTGCGCGCCCTCGCCGAAGAGCGCGGCTGCTGGTTCGTCGACCTCGTGGACGCCCTCGCGGACGCCGACGGCTATCTCCCCGCCGATGCCAGCATCGACGGCATCCACCTCACCGCCGCAAAATACCCCGTCTGGGCGGACTATCTTCGCACCCACTACGAGCCCGACGACGTGATCATCTTCCAAAAAACCGCCGAAGCCGGATCCGGAATGACTGAAAACTGAAAAATCCGTCCATACTATGTGTGATCTCACATGGAATGGACGGTTTTTTATGAAAAAACGCGAAAAAATCAAGCGCTGGGAGCTTGCGCTCGTGCTGGCGGTCTGCCTTACGTTCGGGCATGCGCTGCTGCCGGGGAGCGCGGCGGGCTGCCACTGGTGGGGCGTCATCTTCCCCGGTCTGACGGATGTGCAGCCCGCGGTGCAGGAGGCGTCGGCGTTCCCGGACGGGCGCGGCGGAGAGGGCGTGATATTGCGCCTGCGCCTGCTCGACTGGCTTCGGGAGATCGGAATTATTTGTGGCGCATGAGTTAAACATTGTGCAAGATAGCCAAAATGTTAGTTGAAATTTTGGCAGGTGAAAGGCGAGATTTTCTTGACTTTCCACAATTGTATCGTTTATAATTGCGCTGTTTTCCGGGAGTCCGGAACCGTACTTACAAATCAAATGCGTTGACCTTGGCTTTTCAAAGCTCATTCAGGCAGACGAGAGACAAAAATTGAATGGGTATCCCGAAACATAAGACCAAAGCCGGCGCTTCGCCTCTCCGACGGATGGAGGGGCGGCTTATCCTGCGAATTTCCCCGCGGTAAGACCTCAGCATGCGTCCCCTGCTCATACTATGTAAAGATCCGCTTTGTTCTTTTGCGAAAGAACAAAGCGGTTTTTTTATTCCGGCGTTTCGCCGGGAAAAGAAAAAACAGGAGTGAAAGAGAAATGAAATTCCTCGCAACCATGTTTACCAACCAGTATCTGATCCTGATGATCACCGCGGCGCTCGGCGCAGCGCTCGGCCGTATCAAGATCAAGGGCTTCTCCCTCGGCGGCGCCGGCGGCATTTTCTCCGGCATCTTCGTCGGCTGGGCGCTGACCACCCTCGCCAAGACCACCGACGCCTTCTCCTCCCTCGTGAGCGAGAGCGGCAGCGTCACGCTCGTGAGCGACTCGTTCATGACGTTCTTCCTGCTCCTCTTCATCTGCTCCATCGGCCTCGGCGTCGGCGGCAAGATCAAGAAGGTCCTGAACGTGCAGGGTCTGAAGCTCGTCATTCTCGGCGTGCTCATCCCGGTCGTGTCCATGGCGCTGACGTGGGGCTGCCTGAAGGCGGCGCCGAGTCTGATGGGCGACGACTACAACGGCTATCAGGTCTCCGGCATGTACTCCGGCGCGATGACCAACACCGCGGCTTACGGCAACTCCATGGCTGTCGTCAGCGGCATGGACGACGTTGCCGACCGCTACGCCACGCTGAGCGACGAGGACAAGACCCTCGTGCTCGAAATGATCGGCGCGGAGGACACCACCCCGACCGAGTCCCTCGCGGAGGGTCAGATCGCCGCGTTCAAGGGCAAGGCGAAGGCGAACATCTCCCTCGGCTACGCCATCAGCTTCCCCGTCGGCACCCTGATCATCATCATCGCCATGAGCATCTTCGCCGCGCTCACCAAAAAGCAGCGCGCCGCGGAGGGCGAGGCGGAGGTCAAGAAGGATGATGAGGTCATGCGCGGCATCGGCAAGCCGATGTTCTTCGACGCGGTCCAGTTCGGCATCGTCTTCCTCTTCGGCATCGCCCTCGGCAGCATCAAGATCCCCCTCGGCAACTCCGTCACCTTTACGCTCAGTCCCGTCGGCGGCATCCTGATCAGCGCCCTCGTGTTCAGCAACATCAACAGGATCGGACCCATCGACATGCGCTCCGACCCGCGCGTGCTCGGCTTCGTCCGCGAGTTCTCCCTCATCTTCTTCATGTCCGTCGTCGGCATCCAGTACGGCTATGACGTCATCCACGCCTTCTCCGGCTCCGGCCTTGTCATCGCGCTGATGGCTGCCGTCGTGGAGACCATCGCGATCCTCGTCGCCGTGCTCGTCGGCCGTCTCATGAAGGTCCGCTGGGACCGCCTCGCCGGCGCCATCTGCGGCGGCTGCACCTCCGCCACCGGCCTCGGCACCGCGGTCAGCACCATGGGCCGCGAGGAGCCCATCCTCGGCTACGGCATCAGCCAGCCCTTCGCCATTCTCGCAAACGTCCTGCTCATCTCCCTGTACCACAGCCAGTTCTTTGTCTGAGTATATTACCATCGGTTGACAAGAGCACACACGGTTTTGGCGATCCCGGCAGCGTTCATGCTGCGTCATCAGCCTTGGAAATACACAAAGTATTCCCTGCGGCTGATTCC
>CAVCTM010000149.1:0-3145 GCA_963605115.1 Pseudobutyrivibrio sp.
TGGGGGCGTGCACAGCAGCGCTGGCGCGAAGCGCCTGAGGGGTTGTAAGCTTACGCAAACGCCAAGCCCGGCGGTTCCGGAAGCTTACACCCCTCCAGTCAGCCTCCCTTACACTTCGGGAGCCTTTAAAAGAGGATGCCGCTTCGCGGCGGATATCAAATACTTATCAACAAAGGACCAACAAACACTATGAGAGCTGTGATCACGCGGGTCGCGCGGGCTTCGGTCTGCATCGACGGGGAAACGGTCGGGGAGATCGGCAAGGGATTTCTCGTGCTGCTCGGCGTCCATACGGACGACACGGAGGCGGAGGCATCCCGCATTGCCGACCGCATCTGCGGGCTGCGCGTTTTTGAGGACGCGGCGGGCAAGATGAACGTCTCCCCGGCGGACGCAGGGGCGGAGATTTTGATCGTCAGCCAGTTCACGCTCTATGCGGACACGCGCTCGCGCCGCCCCGGATTCACCGCCGCCGCGCGCCCGGACGTCGCCGTGCCGCTCTATGAGAAGGTGATCGCCCTCTGTCGGGAGCGCGGCTTCCGCGTGGAGACCGGGCGCTTCGGCGCGGACATGGCGGTCGAGTCCGTCAACGACGGACCGGTCACGATCTTGCTGGACACGGCGGAAAAATAACGAAAAACTTTTCAACAAGGGAGGAACCACACGATGCTGATCAAATGCCTGACCCTCGGCTCCTATGAGACCAACTGCTATATCGTCACGGACGAATCCACGCTCGACTGCGCCGTCATCGACCCCGGTGCGGACGCGAGCGTCATCCTCGATTATCTGGAAAGCAATCACCTGAACTGCCGCTTCATCCTGCTCACCCACGGTCACTTTGACCACACGGGCGCGGTGGAGGGCGTGCAGGCGGAGACCGGCGCGGCGCTCTGCATGCAGCAGAAAGACGACGGCATTACCATCGGCGGGGAGTATTACCGCTTCCGCGCGCCGGAGGGCACGCAGTTTTACGCCGAGGGCGACGTCGTGAGCCTCGGCGCGCTGCGCTTCACCGTGATCGAAACGCCGGGCCACACCCCCGGCTCCGTCACGCTGCTCTGCGAGGACACGAAGACCGGCGACCGCGCGCTCTTCACCGGCGACACGCTCTTCCGCGACAGCTGCGGCCGCACGGATTTCCCCGGCTCCAGCACGGACGATATGCTCCGCTCCTTAAAGCGCCTCGCCTCCCTCCCCGGCGATTACGAGGTCTATCCCGGTCACATGGACGCCACCACCCTCGACCGCGAGCGGCGGAATAACCACTACGTCGCTTACGCGCTGAGTCAGGGGTAAAGGCTGGCAAAACCTCACCGCGCGCTATATCTGAAATGCGTTTCGCCGCCGGTCCATACAGACCGGCGGCGAAGCGCATTTTACCGTTTACCGTTCACTGCCCGCGCTCCACTCGTCTCTGGTGATGGCGAAGACGTCCGTAAGCTCGCCCTCCTCGTCCTCGTAGGACTGGGCGAAGCGGCAGCCGAAGGACATTGCGGTGCGGCGGGAGGGCTCGTTATCGTGTTTCATGTAGGAATAAAGAATCTGGAAGGGCGTCGCGCCAAATGCCCAGTCGCGGACGGCGGACGCCGCCTCGCGCGCGTAGCCCCGGCGCTGGCAGTCGCTGCGGATATGATAGCCGATCTCCGGCAAAATCGCGCCGTGGATGCGCTGCATCGTGAGCCCGCAGTCGCCGATCAGCTCGCAGCCTTCCCGCAGGCAGAGAGCCCAGAGTCCGAAGCCGAGTGTGCGGTAACGCTCGATATTCTTCGCGATCCAGCCGCGCACGCGGGCGTCGTCGAAGGTGTAGGGGTAGTGGCGCATAATATCCGAGTCCGCCAAGACGCGCCGGAGCGCGGCGAAGTCGCCGGGCTCCAGCTCGCGCAGGATCAGGCGTTTTGTCTCAAGGACCATCGCTTCGCCTCAGCGCTCGGCGATCGCAAGACCAAGCTCGCGCATGCGCTTTTCCACGGCGGCGGGGCTGCGCTTGAGCTCCGCAGAGATGCGGCAGAGGGCGCGCCCGGTCCGGCAGCGTTCGGCGAGCAGCTTGTCCTCCGCTATCGTCCACGGTGCGCGGCGCTTCGCGACCCAGAGGGCGTCCGCGTCCTCGACCTCGTCGAAGGCGTCGATCATAAAGTGCTGGATGCGCACGCCGTAGAGCGTCGCGTGGTAAACGCGCCCCGCGCCGAGGCGCGCGTCGACACGGATATCGCTGTGGCGTCCCGCCTCCGTCGGGCGTTTGACCCACATCCCGTCCGAGGCATAATCCCACTGGAGCAGCCCGCGGTCAAGAAGCCATGTGCTGAACACCGTATAGCTCAGGCGGCGCATTTCCGGATCGCCGATGAGCGCGTTGACGCGCTTGACGAACTCCGAGCCGCTGATGGGCTTGTCGGAAAACGGAAACGCGGCGCGCTGGGCGTCCGACAGCGCGAGCGGCTTCGTGCGGAGCGGGCGCTTTTCCGGAGCCGGAGGCGGGGCAACGCGCGACGCGGTGCGGCGGATCACGTCGGAGACAAAAGATAAGCACTCGCTCCACCGCGCGTCTCCGGGCGACAGCGGCTCGCCGCTCTCCGGGTCGCGTCCGGAGGCGAGCGCGTCGAGGTACTCCCCCGCGCGCAGCAGCTCCTCATATTCCGTCATGAAAAGATCCCTCCCTCGGTCGTGCCGGGCTTTCTCCTCAGCGCGAGATAAAGATATAGTTGCCCTTTTCGTCCACGACGCGGCACTTGCAGCGCTTGCAGATGTATGCATGCTTGCGCGCGAAAAGCGGAATGGTCTTCATTTTCCCGCATTTCGGGCAGCGCAGCAGGCTGACGATGCAGATAAGCGCGACGAGCGCGACGCCGAGCGAGATGCAGCCGGGCGTCATATACTGACCGTCCCCGACCAGAAACGCACCGCCGATCCAGCAGACGACGAAAATATAAAAACAGATCCGCGCCACGCGGAGCTCCTTGCGTCCGACCATAAAGGGCACCTCATTTCAAAAAACAATTCAGCCGGCGCACTGCCGACCGGCACAGTATAGCACAAAGCGTCGAAAAGCGCAAATAAAAAAACGCCCGGGATATTTCCCGGACGCTTTTGGTGTTGGCGTCGACCTATCTTCCCAGTCCGTCGCCAGACAAGTATTTTCGGCACT
>CAVCTM010000150.1:0-3110 GCA_963605115.1 Pseudobutyrivibrio sp.
AGACCCTCTTGGTCGTTCAGGAAAGGGATTGTTAAGGGAAAACCCATTCGAAAGGGTTTTCCCTTAACTGCGCCTTTGCTTACTTTCCCCGCAGGGGGAAAGTAAGTCGCGTCCTGCGGACGCGAAACATTTTAAATCATGCGCCCGCAGGCGCATTCAACTTCTACTTCCCCCGCGTCGCGAAACGCTTCTGCGAAAAACGCCTCGATCTCCTGCCGCGCGGCGGCGCAGGAGCCTTGGGCGGCGCCGCCTCTGCCGCCTCCTCTGCCGCGCAGGGCGGCGTTTAAGCGCTTCACGAGCGGGGCGATGTCCGCGCCGTCGGCGCGGATGAGGGCGTAAGCCCAGTGACCGTCCTCTCCGGCGAAGACGGCGGCGAGCGCGCCGCAGCGCCGGGCGGCGGCATCCGCCAGACGGCGAACGCTGTCCGGCTCCATCGCGGGCTGGATGAGCAGCGTGTCCCCCTGCCCGGCACAGCGTTCGGCGATGGCGTCAAACGCCAGCGACTCCCAATGGGCGCGGCGGCGCTTTTCCTCCTCCAGCCGCGCGGAGAGCGCCGCGACCGCGGCATGCGTCTGCTCCGGCTTTGCCGAGAGCAGCTGCGCCGTGCGCTGGTTCTCGTCCCAGACGGCGGTCAGATGGCGCAGGGCGCGTTCTCCGCAGAGCAGCGCGATGCGCGTGCCGCCGCGGAAGTGCTGGGCGGAGAGAAATTTCACGACGCCGAGCTCCCCGCTGCGCGCGACATGCGTGCCGCAGCAGGCGCAGCAGTCTGCGCCGGGGAAGCGCACGATGCGCACCTCGCCGGGGATGGGCTTTTTGCTGCGGTAGTCGATCGCGTCCAGCGCCGCGCCGGAATAAAAGCCGATCTCCGCGGCATGGTCTTCCGTCAGATAGCGGTTCGCGTCCGCTTCCACGGCGCGGAGGGCGTCCCACGGAATATCCGCATCGTAGTCGATGATGACGGTCTCCGCGCCCAGATGAAAGCCGACGTTATGGCAGGCAAAGCGCGCGCAGAGCATGCCGGAGACGATGTGCTCGCCGGAGTGCTGCTGCATGTGGTCGAAGCGGCGGAGCCAGTCCAGCTCGCCGCGGACCTCCTCCCCGACCGCAAGCGCGCGGTCGCAGAGGTGGACGACCTCGCCGCCGCGCTCATGCACATCCAGCACCGCCGCGCCGCCGAGAGAGCCGCGGTCGGCGGGCTGGCCGCCGCCTTCGGGGTAAAACGCCGTGCGGTCCGTCGTGATGAGCCAGCCGTTTTTGTCCTCCGTGCAGCCGGTGACGCGCGCCGTGAACGCGCGGAGATAGGGGTCGGCGTAATAAAGCCGCTCTGTCGCCATAGTTTTGTCCTCCTTCGGATGGAAAAAGCCGCCGCGATCGTTTCTCGCGGCGGCATACTATTTTAAATGTATCTCACTGCACGGGCGTGTAGGTCGCGACCGCGCCGGAGGCGTCCGTCAGGGTGAATGCCCCGTCCTCGGACGCGAGGCGGAAGGTCGCGAGCGTCACCGCGTCGCCGAGGGTGAGGCGCAGGACGGCGGCGCCGTCGGCGCTCTGGGTGAGGGTGCAGGTCCCGTCGGTCTCCGCGTAGCTCTGGTCCACGCGCTTCACGCCGCCCTTGCCGTCGAAAATGAGGCGGGTGCCGTCCGTGCTCTGGAACTTGCCGACGAGGAAGCCCGTCGCGTCCGCGCGCGACTGGGTGCGCAGGGAGAACGCCGCGTCCGCCACGGTGATGTCCGCCGGATCGCCGGACTTTCCGCCGACCATAGCCACCGCTGCGATGACCGCAGCCGCGACCAGCAGGATGCAGAGCAGCTTTTTCACCTTCGACCACACGTCCCCTCGCCGAAACTTCGCCCTTCCAGGCTATGCTTCGATTATAAACCATACGTCGCCCATACGCAAGCTTTATTTTGTGTTTTTTGTCACTTTTTTTCGAATTTTGTCACCAAATCTTGGGAGGGCGTCGCGGCGGGCTTTCTGCGCGCTTTCCCGCGCTGCTGCGGTGAATTTTCACAAAGCCGCGCGGCGGCGCGGCGGCGGGCTGCGGGGTTTTTCACAAAAGTGGAAAAACGCGAAAATAATGCTTTACTTTAGCACGGTAGCGTGCTAACATAGCAGAGTAACCAAACGGGACCCACCCGGAATTCATACCGATCCAAGAAGGAAAAAGGAGAAAAGCAAAATGAAAAAGATCGTATGTCTCGTTCTGGCGCTCGGCATGGTGTTTGCCCTCTGCGCCTGCGGCGGAAAGAAGGAAGACAGCAAGCAGCTCATCGTCGGCTTCGACGCGGAGTTTCCCCCGTTCGGCTTTGTCGCCGCGGACGGCAGCTATGACGGCTTCGACCTCGCCCTCGCGGAAGAGGTCTGCAAGCGCCTCGGCTGGGAGTTCAAGGCGACGCCCATCGACTGGAACAGCAAGGACGCGGAGCTGAAGGCGGGCACCATCAACTGCATCTGGAACGGCTTCACCTGCACCGGACGCGAGGATGAGTACACCTGGTCCGATCCCTACGTCGACAACTCCATCGTCCTCGTCGTGAAGGCCGACTCCGGCATCACCTCCATGGCGGGCCTCGCCGGCAAGAGCGTGATGGTCCAGTCCGCCTCTTCCGGCGCCGATGCGCTGAACGGCAACGAGGCGTTCAAGTCCACGCTGAAGGAGGTCATCGAGCTCAGCGACTACAACATGGGCTTTATGGAGCTCAATCAGGGCACCGTGCAGGCGGTCGTCGTCGACCAGGGCGTCGCGGCTTACCAGATCGCGAACAACGGCGGCGGCTACGTCATTCTCGACGAGGCTGTTTCCACCGAGCAGTACGCCGTCGGCTTCCTCAAGGGCAACACCGAGCTGCGCGACGCCGTGAACGCCGAGCTGCTCAAGATGGCGGAGGACGGCACGATGAAGCAGATCGCGGAGAAGTACGTCGACTCCGGGCTGGTGCTCGAGAGCCTCTGCATGCTCAAGTGATCTGATGCGTTCAGCCGTCCCGCGTTTTTGCGGGGCGGCTGAGCGTGTCAATCAGCGCGGCGAAGCCGCACCTTTTCCTTTAAAGACCTCCCTGTGCAAGGGAGGCTGTCAGCCGAAGGCTGACTGGAGGGTTGTAAGCTGCCGG
>CAVCTM010000151.1:0-3070 GCA_963605115.1 Pseudobutyrivibrio sp.
AACCCTCCAGTCAGCCTTCGGCTGACAGCCTCCCTTGCACAGGGAGGCCTTTAAAGTGGAAAAAGCCCTTATGCATGAGAGCATAAGGGCAGAAGGTTCCTGCATTTCCAGCTCTCTTCAAACAAAGGAAGACGAACAGGGTTTCCCCCGCCGCCCCGGACCCGCAAAAGCAGGTCGGCCGGGACCTCATACGCAAAGCGCTGCAGCGATCTCCGGCTTTGAGCTCTATTTAACTGACACAACATTACGCCATATTTTACCATTTGTCAATGGGGAATTTTTTTGGGGGGAGGGACAGGGTTCATCCCTCTCCCCCGTTCAAAATGTCCAGCAGTTCCTTCGGCGTTACCACAAACGGCCTGACAGGGAAATGCCTGAGGTTGCCGGTCACAAGATAAGCATTCTCTGTTTTCCGCGCTTCCATAACGACCTCGTAAAAAATTGCATCGTCTGGGTCCGGAATATCATCCATAACAGTGGCCGCATCCAAAAACACGCTCCGCCTGATCAATCCCGTCAGTGTAGCCTCGACATTTCGCCAGTCAAATTTGAACTTCGGGCGGCGCAGTACATCGCTGTATTCCTCCAGAATATCCTCGTGCAGCAGCGGGATCACACGCCCGGCAAGCGCTTCCCGCAGGATCGCGCCGGGAACGGATGCGATATTCAGCAATGCGGAAACGACAACATTCGTATCCAGAACAACGTAATATTTCACGGTTCACACCCCGTTCCGGTCTTTTTCTGCGGCACGCTGCGCCCTGACCGCGGCGATCTCCGCGTTGATCTCCTCGAGCGGCATCTCCGCCGTTCCGTTCTGCCGCGCGGCATCGCTCAGACTCTGCGCGGCGCGGAGGGCACGGTCATCCTGCCTCGGCAGCATCATAGAAAAGGGAACGCCGTTCACCGCGACGGAGCGCTTCAGAAACATTCGGATTGCGGTCGGGAGATCAATACCAAGCTCGTCATAAACCGCCGCGGCCTTAGTCCGCAGTTCATCGTCAACACGCACCTGCATCACACTTGTTGCCATAAAATCTCTCCTTTCAAATACAATCGTGTTTGTTTGTATCGTAATTATAATCTATTCTATGGCGATTGTCAACATTTCATTCCTCAAAGGATTTTTCCGCTTGACAAACGCCGCGCCGCGCCCTTACAATGGGGCAAACTGAGGAAAAGGACGGTTACGCCTTATGAAACGACTCATTTCCCGCCTGCTGGCGCTTGCGCTCGCGGCGATGCTCTGTCTCGGCGCGGTGCCTGCCTTCGCCGCGGAGGGCGCGGCATGGGACGGCACGACCATCGACGTCAGCTGGTACGACCCCGACGCGGCGGAGCTTTACATCTCCACGCCGGAGCAGCTCATGGGTCTCGCCGCGATCGTCAACGGCATCTATAACCGCGAGATCACCCGCGTCATCGGCAATGCCGGTTACATTGTTGACAGCAGCTCCTCCTCGCTGGAGACCGGCAGCAACAACATGGCGACCTCCGTCTACCACTACGGGGCGGACAGCTTCAAGGGCAAGACCGTTTATCTGACCGCCGATCTCGACATGGGCGGCGTTTACGACAGCGCGACCGGCTCATGGAGCGGTCCGCGCTATATGCCCATCGGCGGGCAGTATCTCATGGAGAAAAACGACGGCACGACCAAGCTCTCCGCCTCCTTCTGCGGCGTGCTCGACGGGCAGGGTCACTATGTTTACAACATTTTCTGCGACCGCCACTGCTCCAACGGAAACTTCGGCGACGGCAGCTCCGTCGGCTTCATCGGGCGTCTCGGCGTCCATGACGGCGACGACGTGTCGCTCCGCCCGACGGAGCCGACCGTCCGCAATGTCGGCATTGCGGGCTATATCCGAGCCAACCGCTCCGTCGGCGGCGTTGTCGGCAAGACGGGCAAGACCACCGCGAACAGCGGCGACGGCTCGCTCGGCGCGGTCATTGAAAACTGCGTGAACTATGCCGCGGTCTCCAACACGGACGCGAAGGGCTGCGGCGGCATCGTCGGCGCGGGCTGGAACGGCGGCGTTGTGCGAAACTGCTATAACCTCGGCAGCATCAGCACGAGCTACGCCTGCCCCACCGGAGGCATTTCCGGCAGCAACGAGATCACCATCGAAAACTGCTACAACGCCGGTGCGATCGCCGCCCCGCGCAGCGGCTATGCCATGGCGCTCGGCACGAACAACGGCGGCGCGCCGTATAAATACGCGGTCAAAAACTGCTGGTACTTAGACGGCAGCGCCCCCGGCGGCGGCTACTACTCCAACGGCGCGGAAAACGCCGGTGCGCTCTCCGCGTCAGCCCTCCGCGCCGCGGCGGACACGCTCGGCGAGGCGTTCACCGCCCGCGAGGGGTCCTTCCCCGTCCTCACGTGGGAGGCGGCGAAGCCGCGCTGGTTCGACGTTTCCGCGTCCGCTTGGTACGCCGCGGACGTGGAGTTTGCCTCGGCTGCCATGCTCTTTGACGCCGCAGTACCCGGTCTTTTTGCACCGGAGGCGCCGATGACGCGCGCGATGCTCGTGACGGCGCTCTACCGTCTCGCCGGTGCGCCCGAAACCACGCCGACGGACCGCTTCCGCGACGTTGCCGCCTCCGCGGACTATGCCGCCGCGGTCGCGTGGGCTTATGCCGCCGGCGTTGTCAGCGGCGTGAGCGAAACGGAGTTTGCGCCGGACGCCAGCATCCCGCGCGAGCAGATCGTGACGATGTTTTATCGCTATGCGAAGCTCGTCGCCGGTGCGGACATGACCGCCGCGGATGACCTCGCCCGCTTCACGGACCGCGCCGCGGTGTCCGCGTGGGCGCGGGACGCCATGTCCTGGGCGGTCGCCGCCGGGCTCATCACCGGCATGACCGCCGACACCATTTCCCCCGCCGGGACCACCACCCGCGCCCAGTGCGCCGCGCTGGTCCGCCGTCTGGCGGAGCGGGTCATGTAAGCGCTGTATCATACAAAAACCCCGCCGCGATCTCAAATGATCGCGGCGGGGGTTTTTTACACTTCCGCGTCAACGACCCGCCCCTTTGGGGGGCCCTTGTGCTCGACGATCCTGGCATC
>CAVCTM010000152.1:0-2955 GCA_963605115.1 Pseudobutyrivibrio sp.
CAGCGCGGCCGCTTCCGCGAGTTTTATCAGGCGGACATCGACGTCATCGGCGACGGCAGGCTCGACATCCTGAACGAGGCGGAGATCCCCAGCATCATCTACCGCACCTTCACGACGCTGGGTCTCACCCGCTTCGTCATCCACGTCAACAACCGCAAGATCTTAAACGGCTTTTATGCGATGCTCGGTCTCAGTGAAAAATCAGCTTACATTATGCGCACGGTCGACAAGCTCGACAAGATCGGCGCGGAGAAGGTCGCCGCGCTGCTCACCGGCGAGGAGATCGGACTCACGGCGGCGCAGGCGGAGGAGATCCTGCGCTTCATCGCCATCCGCGGCACGAACGCGGAGGTCCTCGCCGCGCTGGAGGGCTACCGCGGGCGAAACGGCGTCTTCGACGCCGGGCTCGACGAGCTGCGCGCCGTGACCGCCTATCTGCCGGAATTCGGCGTGCCGGAGGCGAATTTCGCCATCGACCTCACCATCGCGCGCGGGCTCGACTATTACACCGGCAGCGTTTACGAGACGACGCTGACCGACCACCCGGAGATCGGCTCCGTCTGCTCCGGCGGGCGCTATGACAGCCTTGCGGAGTATTACACCGACAAGCCGCTCCCCGGCGTCGGCATTTCCATCGGGCTCACGCGGCTTTTCTATGTTTTGCAGGAGCAGGGGCTGCTCTCCGACGAGATCATCACCGCCCCGGCGGACGTGCTCGTCATTCCGATGACAGCGGACCTCGGCTTCGCCGTCCGCTGCGCCACCGTGCTGCGCAACGCGGGCATCCGCACCCAGCTCTATACCGAGCAGAAAAAGTTCAAAGCCAAGATGAGCTACGCCGACCGCCTCGGCTTCCCCTACGTTCTGCTCATCGGCGAGGACGAGCTCGCGCAGGGCAAGGCGGCGCTGAAGAATATGACCACCGGCGAGCAGACGCTCTATCCCCCCGAAGAGGCGGCAGCCGCCGTCGCCGCCGCGCTCGCGGCGCGCAGCAGCGTCCGCGTCATCTGCGAGAAATAAAAAACCATACTTTCTGATAATAAAAAGGAGAATATCACCATGATGCAGTCCCGCACGCATAACTGCAACGAGCTGAGAATGGAGCATGTCGGCGCGCACGTCCGTCTCGCCGGCTGGATGGAGAATGTCCGCGAGGTCGGCGGTCAGCTCGTCTTCGTCGTCCTCCGCGATTTTTACGGCACGACCCAGCTTGTGACCGAGGACCCGGCGCTCATCGCCGCGCTGAAGGCGCTCAACAAGGAGAGCACCATCGCCGCGGAGGGCACCGTCCGCGAGCGTCAGGCGAAGAACCCGAAGATCGCGACCGGCGACATCGAGGTCGTCATCGACAAGCTCGAGGTGCTCGGCCGCTGCCGCTATAACGAGCTGCCCTTCGAGATCAACCGCAGCCGCGAGGCCGACGAGAGCGCGCGCCTGAAGTACCGCTACCTCGACCTGCGCAACCCGGCGGTGAAAAAGAACATCCTGCTGCGCTGCAACGTCGTCGCGGCGCTGCGCCAGTCCATGACGGAGCACGGCTTCCTTGAGATCACGACCCCGATCCTGACCGTTTCGAGTCCGGAGGGTGCGCGCGACTATCTCGTCCCGGCGCGCAAGCATCCGGGAAAATTCTACGCTCTGCCGCAGGCGCCGCAGCAGTTCAAGCAGCTGCTCATGACCGCGGGCTTCGACCGCTATTTCCAGATCGCGCCCTGCTTCCGCGACGAGGACGCCCGCGGCGACCGCAGCCCCGGCGAGTTTTACCAGCTCGACATGGAGATGGCGTTTGCCTCGCAGGAGGACGTGTTCGCCGTGCTGGAGGACGTGCTGCCCCCGATCTTCGCGAAATACGGCGCTTATAACGTCGCGTCCAGCGCGCCGTTCCGCCGCATCCCTTACCGCGAGAGCATGGAGGTCTACGGCTGCGATAAGCCCGACCTGCGCATCGACCTGCGCGCCGTGAACGTCTCCCCGCTCTTCGCCGGGAGCGAGTTCGCCCCCCTCGCGGACCAGACCGTCAAAGCCGTCGCCATCTCCGACTGCAAGCTGACGCGCAAGCAGATCGAAAAGCTGCTGACCGACGTGGAGGTCCAGTCCGGCGGCAAGGGCTACTGGTTCAAGGTCGGCGAGACCGGCGAGCTCGCCGGCGGCGTCGCCAAATTCGTCGACAAGGCAAAGGCGGAGGCGCTGCTGCCCCTCGCGCCGGAGACGCTCGTCGTCCTCGCCGGCGGCGAGAGCGCGACGAAGACCGTCGGCGTCGTCATCAAGACCTTCGGTCCCGCCTGCGAGGGACACATGGACAAAGAGCGCTACGAGTTCTGCTGGATCACGGATTTCCCGATGTATGAGATCGGCGACGAGTCCGGTGAGCTGGAGTTCTGCCACAACCCGTTCTCCATGCCCGCCGGCGGGCTCGACGTGCTGCTCAAAGCCGAGCGCGGCGAGATCGACCCGCTGACCATCACCGCCGACCAGTACGACCTCGTCTGCAACGGCGTGGAGCTTTCCTCCGGCGCGGTCCGGAACCACGATCCGGAGATCATGGTGAAGGCCTTCGAGCTTGTCCGTCTCGGCGAGGACGACGTGAAGGCGAAGTTCCCCGCCATGTACAACGCCTTCTGCTACGGTGCGCCCCCCCACGCCGGCATTGCACCGGGCGTGGACCGCATGGTGATGCTCCTCGCCGGCGAGGACTCCATCCGCGAGATCATCCCCTTCCCGATGAACAAGAACGCGCAGGACGTCATGATGGGCGCGCCCGGCGAGGTCACGCAGGCGCAGCTCGACGAGCTGCACATCGCGATAATCGAATGAGACCCGCTGCGCTTACGCTCTCATTCGAGAAGGATTCACTCCGCTCAGCGCACGCCCCTTCGGGGCGCACGTTCCCTCCGCGCAGAGTATTTTTCGGCACGCACGTGTCGCGCCGAAAAATGGATTGAATCTTATTTGCGG
>CAVCTM010000153.1:0-2836 GCA_963605115.1 Pseudobutyrivibrio sp.
GAATTTTTTCATTTATCCATCCCGTAGCCGAAGTTGCGGAGCATGGCGTCGGAATCGCGCCAGTTTTCCTTGACCTTGACCCATGTCTGGAGGTAGACCTTCGTTCCCATGAAGCGCTCGATATCGCGGCGGGCGGACTCGCCGATCTTTTTGAGCATGGCGCCGCCCTTGCCGATGATGATCCCCTTGTGGCTCGCCTTTTCGCAGAAGATCGTGACGTCGAGGTCGATGATGCCGTCGTCGCGCTCTGTAAAGCGCGTGACCTCCACGGCGGTGCCGTGCGGGATCTCCTTATCGAGGCAGCGCAGCAGCTTTTCGCGCACGAGCTCGGCGCAGACCTGCCGGTCCGGCTGGTCGGTGTCCATGTCCTCCGGGAAAAGCGCGGGACCGGGCTTGGCGTAGCGCTCCATCTCGCGCAGGAGTCCCTCCGTGCCGTCCTTCCGCATCGCGGAGATGGGCAGCACGGTGTCAAACTGAAACTCGGCGGAATACGCCGCAATGACGGCGAGGAGCGTTTCCTTCTCCACGGTGTCGATCTTGTTGATGACAAGGATGCAGGGGCAGCCGCTCGCGCGGATGCCGGCGAGCAGCTCCGCTTCCTGCGCGCCGACGTTCGCGATCGGCTCCACAACGAGCAGCACGAGGTCCACGTCCGGGATGCTCTCGCGCACGACGTTCACCATATAGTCGCCGAGGCGCGTGCGCGCCTTGTGGAAGCCCGGCGTGTCCATAATGACGAGCTGGCAGCCGTTGCGGTTCACGATGGCGGTGATGCGGTTGCGCGTTGTCTGCGGCTTGCTGGAGACGATGGCGATCTTTTCACCGAGCAGCGCGTTCGTGAGCGTGCTCTTGCCGACGTTCGGGCGGCCGCAGATCGTGATCATGGCGGTTTTTTCGATGTTCATTTCAGGTGATCCTCAATTCTTTTGTTTTTCCGGGGCTTGAACGCTTGACCCGGAGCTGTGATACTTCCATTTCTGCGGCAGCAGCGCATGAAGAGCGGCGGTGAGCCACTCGCAGAGCTGGGCGAGCACGCCGGAGCCGATCAGATTCAGCACCACGGCGAGCGGCAGGAGCAGCTGGCGGCGCACCCCGTCCGGCACGGCGGCGGCGAGCCGCGGATAGAGCAGCCGGTCCGTGATATAGCTCAGCAGATACATCGGCAGCGAAAGCGCCGCGATGCGGCGGACGATCCACTGCCATGCGCGCGGCGCGCGGGCATCGTCGGCGCGCATCAGGAGCGTAAACAGGCAGAGCGACTCGACGAAAACGCCCGGTCCCCCGCGAGAGTTGAGCGCCGTGATGACCATCGGCTCGCCGGGATAGAGCCGGCGCTGGACCGCGGCGTGGAGCGCGGCGATGCCGAGCCAGCCGAGCCAGAGCCAGCCGCTCCGACAGCGCAGCGGCTTTTCGCGCAGGTAAGCGCCGAGGATATAGTAAGCGACGGGGTAAAGGTTTGTCCACCAAGCCGGGAGAATGTGGTAGACGCTGTTCGTGACGAGCGGGAGCGCGGTGATCGCGAAAAGCGAGACCGTGAGCGCCAGCTTTCCGCGCTCCGGCAGGGCGGAAAAGCCCGCGTTCAGCAGCGGCTGGAGCAGGAACAGCCCGATGTACATCTCGATATACCAGCTGTAAGGCGCGGCGGAAAACTCCAGAATACGCCGCAGCGCGCCGAGGAAGACGATCTCCTCCCCCAGATAAAAGCGCCGGAACACAAGGCAGCCCGCCGAGCAGACCAGATAAGTCAGCAGCACGGGAAGAAGGCGCAGGTAATAGCGCGGGCTCCACGTCTGGTGGCAGCAGAGCCATCCGCTCAGCATCAGAAACATCGGCACCGCCGTCATAAACGCCATGCGCAGCGCCGTCGACGCTGTCATCACGCCGCCCGCGACGGGCAGCTCGTAAAAGCCGCTGTTTAAGTAAAAATGGACGCTCAGCACCAGCACCGCGGCGGCGGCGCGCACGGCGTCGGGTCCGAAGGAACGCTTCATAGTCCGAGCGCCTCCATGACCGCATCCTCGCGCGCTCTCATCCGGCGCTTGCGCTCGCCCTCGTCGAGGTGGTCGTAGCCGAGGAGGTGGAGCACGGAGTGGACGGTCAGATAGCTGAGCTCGCGGGCATAGCTGTGGCCATACTCCTCCGCCTGGCGCGCGCAGCGCTCCAGCGAGAGCACCATGTCGCCGAGCAGCAGCTTGTCCGCGTCGTAGTCGCGCTCGCACGCGTCGGGGTCAAATTCCCCCTCGGTCAGCTCGTTCATCGGAAAGCTCAGCACGTCCGTCGGCGCGTCCACGCCGCGCTGGGCAAGGTTGATGGCATGGATCCCGGCGTCGTCCGTCAGCATCACGTTGATGATGCAGTCGTCCGCAACGCCCTGCGCCTTCAGCGCCGCCTTTGCCGCGCGGCGGACGAGCGCGGCGGACTCCGGAAAGCCGAGGCTCCTCTTTTCGCGGTAAACGGTGATGGTGTGCATGACCCGTCACTTCCTTTTCGTGTAGGTAAAGCGCTTCGCCGCCGGCTTCGGCGCCTTTTCCGCGCGCTGGGCGTTTTTCTCATACGCCTCGATGATGCGCTGGACGAGCACGTGGCGCACGACGTCCGCGCTCGTCAGGCGGCAGATGGCGATGTCCTCGATGCCGTCGAGCACGCGCATCGCCTCCTTCAGACCGCTCGGCTTGTCGCCGGGGAGGTCGATCTGGGTAATGTCGCCCGTGATGACCATCTTCGAGCCGAAGCCCATGCGGGTCAGGAACATCTTCATCTGCTCGCGGCTCGTGTTCTGCGCCTCGTCGAGAATGATGAAGCTGTCGTCGAGCGTGCGGCCGCGCATATAGGCGAG
>CAVCTM010000154.1:0-2768 GCA_963605115.1 Pseudobutyrivibrio sp.
ACCCCTTCGCGAGGACCTTGCGCAGCGGTCTTTGGAGCAGGGCGCAGAGGACGACGGCGAGGACGGTGTTCGGGAGCATGTAGCTGCCGTTATAGAGGATGGAGTAGAGCACGGCGGAGCCGGTGGTGAGCCCCATGATCTCCGTCGGGATCACGATGGCGTAGATCGTGATGCCGGAGAGGAAATGGATGAGGAAGCGCGCGAAGCAGCCGATGAGCGCGCCGACGGGCAGCGCCGCCTTTTTCCCGCGCATCAGCCCCGCGAAGCCCACGAACATATACGCCACGGAGTAATCGAGCAGCATGCTCTGCCAGTTGACCGCCGTGCCGCCGGAGAAAAAGAACTTCAGCGTTCCGAACACGAGCCCCGCGCCGAGACCCCAGCCCACCCCGCCGTAGACCGCGGCGAGGATGATGGGGATCATCACGAGGTCGATGCTGCCGCCCCAGCCGCCGAAGCCCGCGCCGATGGGGATCTTCAGATAGCTGAGCGCCATGGCGAGCGCCACGCACACGGCGGAGACGCAGAGATTTTTGAGCGTTTTGTTTTTCATGGTTTTCTTTCCTTTCCGTTTTCCCTTGTCAACCGATGGTCTGCTGGAAAGAGAAAAAGCCCCATGGGAGCTAATGCTTCCGCGGAGCTTTTTCTTTTCTTCCTACGCCGGCATTACCCGTATCAGGTTCTGGGGTTTTCGGGCTTTGCGCCCTCCTCTCAGCCGGAACAGATCATCCAGCTCCCCCGCTATTCGGTTTGCTCTGTTATTTTAGCCGGTTTGCCCGCGCTTGTCAAGCGCCGCGGCGAGCGTTTTGTAAAACCGGCTCGCCGGCAGCCAGCGCATCAGCGGCAGACCGAGCGCGAACATCACGACCGCCTCGCCGAAGCCGACGGACGCGGCGTTGCCCAGAAACAGCAGCCAGAACGGTGCGGAATAAGCCTCCGCCAGCCCGTACCACGCGAGCAGCGCGCCGACCGTCACGGCGTTGAACACCACCGGCACGAGGCACGTCAGCACGCAGCGCCCCCAGCCGGGTCTTTCGCCGGGCACCGTCGTGCGCCCCAGCGCGGCGGCGCAGAGGCACGCCGCCAGCGTCGTCAGCGAGCCGACGACGAGGTCCGCCGCGCCGATGGGACTCAGCAGGTTGGCGATGAGGCAGCCGACA
The DNA here is from genome assembly GCA_963605115.1 of Pseudobutyrivibrio sp. Taxonomy (GTDB): domain Bacteria; phylum Bacillota; class Clostridia; order Oscillospirales; family Oscillospiraceae; genus SVKR01. The sequence continues at coordinate 1,161 of CAVCTM010000154.1, forward strand.
AAGACGCCCCAGCTCGTGACCGGAAAGAAGAACGGCAGCACGCCGAGCGCCTCCGCAATGCGGAACTGGACGCTTCCGTAGCTCATAAAGCCGGTGGACATGGTCAGCGCGGCGTAGACCGCCGCAATGACCGCGGATACCGCCAGACGGCGGACGGACGGGTTTTTCATGTTTGATTTTCCTCCATTTTCTTAGTTCGCCGCAAAGCGGCACGGTCAGGGTGTGGAAACCTGCCCGGTTTTTACGGAATCTTACCGCTCCCCGATCTCCTCCGGGAGGGAGTCGTCATTGAAGATCCAGTCGCGGACGTTCGTGACGGTGTATTCGCCGTCGCCGATGCGGGCGACGACGCGGGAGATGCCGGCGTTGATGATCATGCGGCGGCACATAGCGCAGCTCGTCGTGTCGTGGAGCAGCTCGTTGCTTTTTGCGTCGCGGCCGCTGAGATACATCGTGGCGTTCATCGTGTCGCGCCGGGCGGCGGAGATGATGGCGTTCGCCTCCGCGTGGACGCTGCGGCAGAGCTCGTAGCGCTGACCGGCGGGGATGCGCATCGCCTCGCGCGTGCAGCAGCCGAGGTCCGTGCAGTTGCGGCGGCCGCGGGGCGCGCCGTTATAGCCCGTAGAGATGATCTCGTCGTTATGGACGATGATTGCGCCGTAGCGCCGGCGCAGGCAGGTCGCGCGCTCCGACACGGAGTCCGCGATGTCGAGATAATAGTTCTCCTTGCTGGTTCTGGCGTCCATATAAAAAAACGCGCCTCCTTCTTTTCTTCTGCACCCTTAGTTTAATAAAAAGCGCTTCCAAAGTCAACGCCTTTTGTGCTATAATGGGCGCATGAAAACGAATTACCAGCTCCAGACCGATCAATGCCTCGCCGCGCTGGGCTCCTCGCACCCGACGCTGCTGCTCCACTCCTGCTGCGGACCATGCAGCAGCTATGTGCTCGAATACCTGACGCAATATTTCGACGTGACGCTGCTTTACTACAACCCGAACATCCAGCCGGAGGCGGAATACGAAAAGCGTCTCGCGGCGCAGCGCGAGCTCCTGGCGCACTTCCCGGAGGTGCGTCTGATGGACTGCACCTACGACGGCGCCGCGTTCGACGCAGCGGCGGCGGGCTTCGAGGACGAGCCGGAGGGCGGCGCACGCTGCACGCGCTGCTTTCTCCTGCGCATGGAGGAGACGGCGCGCCGCGCTGCGGCGGGCGGCTTCGACTTTTTCTGCACCACCCTCAGCGTCTCGCCCCACAAGGACGCCGAGCGGATAAACCGCATCGGCGACGCCCTCGCCGACCGCTACGCCGTCCGCTGGCTGCCCTCCGACTTCAAAAAGCGAAACGGCTACCTCCGAAGCACGCAGCTTGCGCGGGAGTATGGGCTCTACCGGCAGACGGACTGCGGGTGTGTGTTCAGCAGGAGGGCGATGGAACAGGGGGGGGATGCGCCTGCGGGCGCTGGGATAAAATATGTTTTGCGCCCTTGGCGCAAAGATTAAATATGTTTCGCGTCCGCGGGACGCGACTTACTTTGCCCCTCGCGGAGAAAGTAAGCAAAGGCGCGGTTAAGGGAAAACCCTTTCGAATGGGTTTTCCCTTAACAATCC
>CAVCTM010000155.1:0-2767 GCA_963605115.1 Pseudobutyrivibrio sp.
AGGTGTGCCCTCTGATAAACCGCATCCTGCACCAGCCCCGGCTTCCGCTGCGCACCGGAAGTTTTTTCCCCGCTGTTGACACCCGCCCCGGTTTGTGCTACATTAAAGGCGGCAGAGGTTGCAGGCTCGGACGCTTTGGGCGTACGGACGGCGGTCGGGTCTCCGGCAGTTGTCTCCGAGGTAGTACCCTTTGCCTTTTTTGTTACATAGACCGTCGTGATCTGCATCGTTTCGCGGGAGGGATTGTCAAACTGGATGCTGACAACATTCCCGTTCGGCATGGTTTTCTGGAAAATAATGCCCGTTTTTCCGGTATTCTTCCCTGTCCCCTCGTGGCCTCTGATGATAGAGTCCGGGCTGGAAATGACCTCCGGCAGCGAGTCGAAAACCCAGCTCTCCAGCTCCGGGTGCTGGTCAGAAACGTGCTTCACGTCGTCGTTTGTCACAATGACGTCGCGGGCGGAGACCTGGTATCCAAGGATGTCCCCGACTTTGCCGAGAGAAGCCTGGTTCAGTTTTCCGAGATAGAGCTTTTCCAGCTTTTCGCCCTGATGACTCTTTCTGCCGTTCCTCCACTTGCTGAAAAACTCCGAGACCTTCGTGTCAAGCCCGGCAACCACATTTCGGAATGTCTTTGCCTCCTTCCGGATTTCCGCCGCCTCCTGCTCCGTGTACGGAGCCGTGCTCTCCGCCGCCTCAACCGGGGCGGTGTTTTTGTTCGCCGCGGCAGTCTGCTTCCTGACATTCTCCGCCGCGTTCACCTCGGCGAGACCACGCTGGTAAAAGCGCCGCGCCGTTTCGAGGAACTCGCGCTCCGCCGCGCGCTCCTGCGCCTTCTGATTGCCCATTTTCGCGAGGATGCCGTCCAGCCAGTTCAGAATGCGCCGCGCCGCCGTCGGCTGCGAAATGCAGAGGTCGCGGATCGCCGCCTCGTCGGTGAGCAGGCTCTTTTCCACATACTGCGCCACAAGCTCGCTGTCCACATCGCTCGCCGGGCGTCCCGCCCGCTGATAAAGCTCCGCCGTCTGCTGCCGGAGCTGCGCTAAGTCCTGCCCGCCCCGCGCCATCCGGTCCAGAACGGCGTCGCGGAACGCCTGATAGCCCTCGGTGCCCTCCAGCGCGTGCGTCAGCTCGTGCGAGATGATCTGCGCTACGGGGTTTTGGCTCTGCGCGTTGATGTGCAGCGTGCCCTCCCCGTCGTAATAGCCGTTTTCCGTGTAGCTCCTGCCGCCGCGGTTCTCCGCCGCCGCGCTGTAAAACACGATCCTCCGCCCGGTGATCTCGCTGAGCCGCCGCGCCATCGCCGCCGCGCTCTCGGAAACACCGTTTTCCCGCGCGCTCGCAACAGTCTGATTGTCCGACGTTCCGACATTCTCCCCGTCCACGGACAGGGAGATTGCGCGGTAAAGCTGCCCGACCTCGCGGTTCGTGAGCGTCTTGCCGCTTTTCTGCTTCTCGTTGAGCTTCTCCGCCAGCGCCTTTGCCTCGCCGTCCATCGAAAGCCCGATGTTCACGAGCGCGTCCGCGCCCCCGGAGCCGAGCACCCGCCCGGTCCGGTTCTCCGCATTGGCGCGGGAAACCGCATTGACGCCGCTGCGCGCCGCCCCCGGAGCGCTGACGATCAGGCTCATCACAACGCCGCCGAGAAACTCGTCGAGCAGCTCCTCCGCCGTCGCAAGGTCCTTGTTCTCGTCGAATGTCAGGCGGTCAATGAACGGGTCAAGGAAGCCGGTGACGACCTCCTCAAGCCCCTCGCCGACCTTGTCGAACACGGCGGAGCCGACCTTGCCCGCCGTGCTGCCGAGTGCCCGCTGGAGCGCCTTGTCCTTTCCGAGCCGCTTCGAGATGGTCTCGATGAGCTTCACAACATAGCCCTTTTCGCCCGGAGCATCCTCCAGCGGCGTACCGGAAAACAGCTTGTTGCTGAAATATTCCGCCGCTGCCGCGCCGATGGCGGCTGTGAAAGCCGCGTCGTCGCTCGCGCCCGCATTCTTCGCCTCGGAATACTTGTTCACGCCGCTCTGCGCGGAAATGGCGGCGTTCGTCCCGCTCATATTTGCCGCGGCGCTGCCCAGCAGATTTCCGGCAAAGCGCGTCGCGCCCGCCGCGGCCTTCTGCGCCGCCGTCGCGCCGAGACCCGCCTCCGCGCCCGCGAGCTTCGCAGCTGTCGGAGCCACCGCCTGCCCCGCCACGTTCGGAAGCCCCGTCGCGTAGAGGTTCATCGTGCTGCCGAAAATGTTGCCCGCGGACTGAAAGCCCTCCGTGAGCATCTGCTGCCACTTCGGTTTCCCCTCCGTCAGCTCGCCCATGCCCTCCGCAATGTCGTTCTGCAAAGCGAACGCCTGCTGCTTTGTGTAATCATCCTCCGGGTCGATGAGACCGAGCTTCACGCCGAGCCAGTAGTCCGCCTGATCAATTGCGGAGAGCGTCTGCTGCCCGCCGAGCTGAAACGCCTCGCCAAGCCCGCCGACGAAATCCAGCGCCTTTCTGCCGAAGCTCTTTTCCTGCGGAATAACGTTTGCCGCGCTTTTCTGCGTCCGTGCCAGCGCGTCCTTCGCGTCCTTGAGATTGCCCGCCGCGGTTTTCAGGCTGTCCACATCGCCGGTCAGCGCCGCGTTCTCTGCCGCTTTGTCAAAGTCGAGCCGCGCCGTGTCGCGCTTCTCTGTCGCCGCGTCGAGCCGCTTCTGCATCGCATCCGCGCTCGGCGGAGCCAGCGCAAAGCCGTTCTTCACGCTCTCCCGCGCCGCGGAAGACGGTGCGGGAAGAA
>CAVCTM010000156.1:0-2763 GCA_963605115.1 Pseudobutyrivibrio sp.
ATCATGGGCTGAAACTCACAGGTCGATGTGTGACCACAGGGTTGCGAACCTATCGCTCTACCAGCTGAGCTAATACCCCATTTTTTGGCTCCTTCACCGGAGCACTCGCTTATTATAGCACAGATTTTTGATTTGTAAAGTTTTTTTTGATTTTACTTGCTATTTTTTTTATTTGTGGTAAAATAAGACCGTGGTCTTTGGCAAGGCTGCACTAGTCGGGGAGCCAGCGGTGCCCTGTTACCTGCAATCCGCTATAGCAGGGATGAATTCCCATTTGAGGGTTAATGATGTGTCGACTGACTTCAGTAAGCGGCGTTGACGTTCCGGTCTTGCGCAACGGAGCCCCGTGAACCGTGTCAGGCGGGGAACCGAGCAGCACTAAGCGGGTCACTCCGTGTGCCGCGAGGGTGCCGGAGCCGAGCTGGCTGCCGTCGTAACGGATGGATCATTATTCCCAAGGCTGGGTGTGCAGTCTTGCCAAGGACCGCTCTTTTTATCCTGTCACCAAGGAGGAACCGGAAAGGGCTTATGTATCAGGCGCTCTACCGCAAATGGCGGCCGAAAACGTTTGATGATGTTGTCGGTCAGTCCCACATCACCGAGACGCTCAAGCGGCAGGTCGAGACGGGCAGGCTCAGCCACGCCTATCTTTTCATCGGCACGCGCGGCACGGGCAAGACCACCTGCGCCAAGATCCTCGCCAAAGCCGTCAACTGCGAGCACCCCGTGAACGGCAACCCCTGCAACGCCTGCCGCATCTGCCGCGGCATCGACGACGGCTCCATTCTGGACGTTGTGGAGATGGACGCGGCGAGCAACAACGGCGTCGATAACGTCCGCCAGCTCCGGGACGAGGCGATCTTCTCCCCCGCGGCGGCGAAAAAGCGCGTTTACATCGTGGACGAGGTCCACATGCTCTCCACGGCGGCGTTCAACGCGCTGCTGAAAATTCTGGAGGAGCCGCCCGCGCACCTGATGTTCATCCTCGCGACGACGGAGCTGAACAAGGTGCCGGCGACCATTCTCTCCCGCTGCCAGCGCCACACGTTCAAGCGGCTGGACACGGCGAGCATCGTCGGCAGGCTGCAATACGTCGCGGAGCAGGAGCAGCTTGGGCTCACGGCGGACGCCGCGGAGCTCATCGCCGGGCTCGCCGAGGGCGGCATGCGCGATGCGCTCAGCATGCTCGACCAGTGCGCCGGGCGCGACAGGATCGACACGGACACCGTTTATTCCGCGCTGGGCCTCGCCGGGAACCGCGAGGTGGCGGAGCTGCTGCGGCGCATCGCCGCGCACGACAGCGCCGGGGCAATCGAAATTTTTGACCGTCTCTGGCAGGACGGGAAGGACCCCGCAACGCTGCTGGGCGAGCTCTCCGCGCTCTGCCGCGACCTGCTGATGCTCGCCGTTGCGCCGAAGGGCGGGCGCGAGATTCTGAGCGGCGGCTATGACGAGGCGATGCTCTCCGCGCTGGGGGGCAGCTTTTCGACCGCGGGACTCGTCGCGATGCTGACGGCGATCCAGACCGCGCTCGGCGACCTGCGCTACGGACAGGCGCGGACCGTCTGCGAGCTTTGTCTCATCGCGCTCTGCGAGCCGGAGCTTTCCGACTCTCTCCCCGCGCTGCGCGCGCGCATCGACGCGCTGGAGCGCGCGGTGGCGGGCGGCATTCCCGCCGCGGCGGAGCCCGTGACGCTCCCGGCGCGGGAGCCGGTCCCGGTGTTCACCGCCCCGCCGGTAAAGCCGGAGCTGAAACCGGCACCGAAACCGGAGCCGAAGCCCGCGACGCCGCGGGAGGAGGTCCCGTTCGATCTTCCGCCCGAACCGGCGGAGACAGTACCCGCCGCGGCGGAGCCGGTCAGCTTCGTGCCTGCGGAGGAAAACCTCGTGCCCCCGCCGGAGCCGGAGCAGGAGGTCCCCTCCCCTGCCGCGGGCGCGCAGGGCGGCTTCTGGGAGCAGCTCCGCGAGCGGCTGGACCGCGTTCTGCCCATGGGCACCGCCGCGATATTGCGCGACGGCGCGCAAGTGAGCGGCGCGCTCGAAGGCGACACGCTGGCGCTGGGGCTTCTGACCCCCTTCGCGAAAAATATGCTCGACCGCCCCGACGTGCTGAATCGGATCGGCGCGGCGGCGGCGGAGCTCGCCGGGCATCCGATCCGGACCGCGCTGCGGGACGGTCCCTCCGCCCCGGCTGCGGAGCCGACCAGCAAGCTCGACGAGCTGCGGAAATTCGATATCGTTAAATTCAAGTGACCGAAGAACACAAGGAGGACAGCAGAAATGGCAAAGGGCGGATTCCGCGGCATGGGCGGCGGGATGAATCAGATGCAGATGATGAAGCAGGCGCAGAAGATGCAGCAGGACCTGCTGAAAATGCAGGAGGAACTGGAGCAGGCGGTCTATACCGCGACGGCGGGCGGCGGCGTTGTCACCGCGACGGTCAGCGGCAAGCGCGAGCTGACGGGGCTGGAGATCGACCCGGAGGCGGTGGACCCGGAGGACGTGGAGATGCTGCAGGACCTCGTCGTCGCCGCGGTCAACGAGGCGCTGCGCAAGGCGGAGGACGCCGCAAGCGCCAACATGTCCCGGCTCACCGGGGGATTGAATCTCGGATTCTGATGATTCGTGATCCCGCCCTTTTGGGCGGGATCGTTTTATATTAAATAATGTTGAACGCGCCGTGCGGCGCTAAGATTGGATTTGTTTCGCGCCGAAGGCGCGACTTACTTTGCCCCTCGCGGGGAAAGTAAGCAAAGGCGCGGT
>CAVCTM010000157.1:0-2696 GCA_963605115.1 Pseudobutyrivibrio sp.
CCTTTGCTTACTTTCCCCGCGAGGGGCAAAGTAAGTCGCGCCTTCGGCGCGAAACAAATTAAATCTTGCGCCGCAAGGCACATTCAAATTTTAAATCCCCGTTTTGGCAAAAAATTCACAGAAAATTCGTTGAAATCGCGTCGTTGTTATGGTAAAATCAAAACGTATATTTTTGATGTTATAGGGGAGGAGCACGCTTGTATCGAAGTAAACTATCCGAAAAGCTGAACGAGTCACTGAAGGCCGTGCTGCCCATTGTGGGCATCGTGCTGGTGCTGAGCTTCGCGGTCGCGCCTATCCCGCCGGGGATCCTGATGGCATTTCTGCTCGGCGCGGCGCTGCTTATTATCGGCATGATGCTCTTTTCGCTGGGTGCGGAGCTTGCCATGACCCCGATGGGCGAGCGCGTTGGCACCTGCATGACGCGGACGAAAAAGGTGTGGCTCATGCTGCTGCTCGGCTTTTTGCTGGGCTTTATCATCACCATCTCGGAGCCGGACCTTCAGGTTCTTGCCAATCAGGTGCAGGCGGTCCCGAATATGGTGCTCATCGTCACCGTGGCGGTCGGCGTCGGCATTTTCCTGCTCATCGCGCTGCTGCGTATGCTGCTCGGCATCCCGCTGCGGACGCTGCTGGTCGGCTTTTATATCGTCGTGTTCGTGCTGGCGATGTTCGTGCCGAAGGAGTTCCTTGCCGTCGCGTTCGACTCCGGCGGCGTTACCACGGGACCGATGACGGTGCCGTTCATCATGGCGCTCGGCGTCGGCGTTTCCGCCGTCCGAAGCGACAAGCACTCCGCGAACGACAGCTTCGGTCTCGTGGCGCTCTGCTCCATCGGACCGATCCTCGCCGTGCTCATCCTCGGCCTGATTTACCGTCCCGACAGCGCGGGCTACACGCCCGTCGCCGTGCCGGACGTCGCCGACTCGAAGGACCTTGCGCGGCTTTTTGCCGTGGAGTTCCCGACCTATCTGAAGGAGATCGCGGTCTCTCTGCTGCCCATTGCGGCATTTTTCCTCATCTTCAACTTCGCCGCGATGCACCTGAAGAAAAAGCAGCTCATCCGCATCGGCGTCGGTCTGCTTTATACTTATATCGGTCTCGTGATCTTCCTTACGGGCGTCAACGTCGGCTTTATGCCGGCGGGAAATTACCTCGGCTCCGTGCTCGCCGGGCTGCCTTACCGCTGGATCATCGTGCCCATCGGCATGCTCATCGGCTACTTCATCGTCATGGCGGAGCCCGCGGTCTACGTGCTGATGCGGCAGGTCGAGGAGCTGACGGACGGCGCCATCTCCGGCGAGGCGATGAAGCACAGCCTCTCCATCGGCGTCGCCGTGTCCGTCGGGCTCGCGATGCTGCGCGTGATGACCGGCATTTCGATCTTCTGGCTGCTCATTCCGGGCTACGCCATCGCGCTCGTGCTCTCGTTTTTCGTGCCGAAGATCTTCACCGCCATCGCCTTCGACTCCGGCGGCGTCGCCTCCGGACCGATGACCGCGACGTTCCTGCTGCCCTTCGCGATGGGCGCGTGCAGCGCCGTCGGCGGCAACATCGTGACGGATGCCTTCGGCGTGGTCGCGATGGTCGCCATGACGCCGCTCATCACCATTCAGGGGCTCGGCGTGCTCTACCGCGTCCGCTCCCGCCGCGCCGCTCAGCAGGCAGCCGCTGCCCCGGCGGACAGCTTCGCCGCGCTGGATAACTACGCCATCATTGATCTTTGAGAAGGGGAGGGAGACCGTTTGGACGAATTATACATGCTCTATACGATCACGGAGCGCAGCCGCCTTACGACGTTTCTGAATTTTTACCGGGACCGCGGCGTGCCCGTGCAGTTCATCTCCCTCGCGCTCGGCACCGCCAGCAGCGAAACGCTGAACTATCTGGGGCTTGAGCGCAGCGACAAGTGCATCTTTATGAGCCTTGTCACCGGCAGGAAATGGGAGGAGCTGCGCCGCGGGCTCACGCGCGAGCTCCGCATCGACGTGCCGGGCACCGGCATCGCGTTCATCGTGCCGCTCAGCTCCATCGGCGGCAAGCGCGAGCTCCAGTTTTTGACCGCCCGGCAGGATTATCAGAAAGGGGAGGAGTCTGTTTTGAAGGACACCCGTCACGAGCTGCTCATCGTCATCGCGAACCACGGCTACAGCGATCTTATCATGGACGCGGCGCGCTCCGTCGGCGCCGCCGGCGGCACCGTCATCCACGCAAAGGGGACCGGGCTTGAGGGCGCGGAGAAGTTCCTCGGCATCTCGCTCGCGAGCGAGAAGGAGATGATCTTCATCGTCGTCCGCCGCGATTCCCGCAACGACATCATGACCGCCATCATGCGCGAGGCAGGGCTTGAGACCAAAGCCAAAGCCATCTGCTTCACCCTCCCCGTGGAAGCCACCGCGGGGCTCAGGCTCATCGAGGACGACGAATAATATGCAAAGAAAGAGACCGCCCGCGGGCGGTCTCTTGAGACTGTCAAAAAAGTCTTATCAACGCGGCGAAGCCGCACAATTTAAAGGCCTCCCTGTGCAAGGGAGGCTGTCAGCGCGAAGCGCTGACTGGAGGGTTGTAAGCTTCCGGAACTCCGAGCTTGGCGTTTGCGCGAGCTTGGTAACAACCCCTCAGTCGCGCTTCGCGCGCCAGCGGCAGGAAGTCAAGCAAGTGCAACCCCTGCGAGTTCGGCTGGGGAGATCCAGTCG
>CAVCTM010000158.1:0-2624 GCA_963605115.1 Pseudobutyrivibrio sp.
TGTCCCGGCTCTATGAGGATTATGCCCTCGGTGAGATCAGCAAAGAGAAGTATAAGAAAATGACGGCTGATTATGAAGCGGAGCAGGAACGGTTAAAGCTCGAAATTGAAACGACGGAAGAATGGGTCGAGCAGCGGCAGGCAATGGGCGACGATCTGGACGCTTTCATTGCGCTGACGAAAAAGTATGTGGATGTCACGGAACTGCCGCAGACGATTGTCAACGAGTACATCAAGAAGATCATCATTCACGCACCGGATAAGTCTGGCGGCAAGCGCAGACAGAAGGTGGAGATCATCTTCAACTTCGTAGACGAGGTGGAAATCCCCGTACTGGCAGAACCCATGATCGCAGAATCTACCCTTGGACGCAGAAAAACGGCGTGACCTTCACGGTCACACCGTTCTCTGCCCAAACCGCAAGACTTATAGTTCCTTACGACTGATAAGCCTCGATGTGTCTGGCTTTTGCCAGACGCATCTATGCCGTTTTGCGTTTATGGTGCTCCAGCGGGGATTCGAACCCCGGACACCCTGCTTAAAAGGCAGGTGCTCTGCCGACTGAGCTACTGGGGCGTTTTGACTGTGGGGGGAGCCGCGGAGCTTTGGCAGGGATGGCTGGATTCGAACCAGCGACTGACGGCGTCAAAGGCCGTTGCCTTACCGCTTGGCGACACCCCTTTATGTGGGGAAGCTCGGTAGAAAAGGAAAAAACGGGGTCGGGACGCTTTTCCCGATCCCGTTTTTTTATGGGGTGGAATATGGGGCTCGAACCCACGACACCCGGAACCACAATCCGGTGCTCTACCAACTGAGCTAATCCCACCATAATTGGCACGCCAGAAGGGATTCGAACCCCTGGCCTACTGCTTAGAAGGCAGTTGCTCTATCCTACTGAGCTACTGGCGCATATATCCCACGTCAGCCGTTCAAAAGCTGGAGCGGGTGAAGGGAATCGAACCCTCGTATCCAGCTTGGAAGGCTGGTGTTCTACCATTGAACTACACCCGCAAGCTAACTGAGGATACCACGTTTTTCCCCGCTTGTCAAGGGCTTTTTGCGGATTTTGTGCGTCCGCGGGGAAAAAGCCGTCTCAATCGAAGCGCTTCAGAAACTGCCGCGTGCGCTCCTGCTGCGGCGCGCCGAACACGGCTTCGGGCTCGCCCTGCTCCACGATGACGCCGCCGTCCATAAAAATGACGCGGTTGCTGACGGCGCGGGCGAAGGGCATTTCGTGGGTGACGATGACCATCGTCATCTTCTCCTCCGCGAGCTGGCGGATGACGCGGAGCACCTCGCCGGTCAGCTCCGGGTCCAGCGCGCTGGTCGGCTCGTCGAAAAACAGGATGTCCGGCTTCATCGCGAGCGCGCGGGCGATGGCGACACGCTGCTGCTGGCCGCCGGAGAGCTCGCCGGGGTAAGCGCGCGCCTTGTCCTCCAGCCCCATCTTGCGCAGCAGCTCCATCGCCTCGGCGCGCACGGTCTTCTTGTCGCGCTTCTGGACGCAGACGGGCGCGTCCATCACGTTTTTCAGCACCGTGAAGTGGGGGAAGAGGTTAAACGACTGGAACACGAGCCCGAAGCAGCGCTTGACCGCCTTCAGCTCCGCCGCGGGCAGATAGCGGCAGTTGCCGTACTCGTCCGTGGTGACGGCGTCGGTGTCCATATAGCGGATCGAGCCGGAGTCCACCGTCTCCAGAAACGTGGCGCAGCGCAGGAGCGTGCTCTTGCCGGAGCCGGAGGGTCCGATGATGCTGACGACCTCGCCGGAGTCGACCGAGAGCGAGATATCGCGCAGCACGGGCATGCCGCCGAAGGACTTCTGAATATTCTTCATTTCCAAGATCATGGCGCGGACCCTCCCTTATTTATAATAGGCAAGCGCCTTTTCGCAGCGCTCCATGCCGAAGGCGACGGCGTAGTTGAACACGTAGTAGAAGATGCCCGCGGCGACGAAGGCGAGCATGCCGGGGGAGTTCGGTGCGACGGCGATCTGCTTGGCGCGGGTGAACATCTCCACCATGCCGATGGCGTAGGCGAGGGAGGTGTCCTTCACGAGCGTGATGACCTCGTTCGTGACGCTCGGCAGCACGCGCTTTACCATCTGGGGCAGGATGATCTTGCCGAAGGTCTGGCGTCCGGTATAGCCGAGCACCTCCGCCGCCTCGTACTGGCCGCGGGGGATGGAGTCGATGCCGCCGCGGTAGATCTCCGCGAAATAGGCGGCGTAGTTGATGACGAACGCCGCGATCGTCGCGGCGAAGCGCCAGTTGCCCGGCGGCGTGATGCCGAAGAGCAGGTTCGGCCCGTAAAACACGACGAGCAGCTGGAGCATCAGCGGCGTGCCGCGCATGATGGAGATATAAATGCGCACGATCACCGCGACGATCTTGCAGCGGCTCCGCCGCCCGAAATAAACCAGCAGTCCCAGCGGCAGCGAGCCGAGGAGCGTCAGGAAAAAGATCGACATCGTTGTGAGAAAGCCCTCGCCCAGCAGGACGAGCATGGTCTGGATGGTCATGGTTTTTCAGTCCTCATTTCAAAAAAAACACTGCGAACTGCGCGGCGGGGTTAAAGGCTCCCCTGTGCAAGGGGAGCTGGCGCGCGAAGCGCGACTGAGGGGTT
>CAVCTM010000159.1:0-2615 GCA_963605115.1 Pseudobutyrivibrio sp.
TGGGAAAACGACCCGCCCAGCGACCCGCGCCGCTTTGCGTGGATGTGGATGTGAGAAAACGAAACGGCGACCGCCCGGAGGAGCTCCTCCGGGCGGTCGCCGCATGATTTTTGGTTCAGCTCAGGATCTCCCCGATATCCCCGTCGATGCAGATGCTGCGGTCCCGGATCGCGTCCGGCGCATACGCCTCGCCAAGATTGAGACAGGCATAGACCGCGCGCGGGTTTTCCGCCGTCATACGCCAGAAGGGATACTTGATGATGGCGGGGGTGTTGCCGCCGACACCGAGCTCCAGATAGAGGACGCGCTGCGTCCCCCGACTGCGGAGAAAACCGGCGTACCGCGCTGCGGCGGCGTGCCAGCCCTCGTCCTCGACGAAGCGGTCGTCGCAGCGCAGATTCACCGTCATCGGTCCGCCGCAGACCGGGCAGCGCGGGATCAGCTCCGGCGGCACGCGCATATCGCGCTGGCGCTCCGCCATCCCGCGGACGGCGGACTCGTTGTCCCACGTCACCTGACAGCAGGGCTCGCTGCACTGAAACAGCCCGTAGTCGCCCTGCGTGTAGAATAGCCGCTTTTTGTCAAAGCCCGCCTTCTGGAAGCAGTGATCGACGTTCGTGGTGAGCACGAAATAGTCCTTGTCCCCGACGAGCGAGAGCAGCTTTTCGTAAACAGGCTTCGGTGCGTCCATATAGCGGTTGACGAGGATATAGCGGCTCCAGTAAGCCCAGTGCTCCTCCGGTGTTGGGAAGGGGTAAAAGCCGCCGGAGTACATGTCGCGGATACCGTATTTCGCCGCGAAATCGCCGAAATAACGCTCAAAGCGCGCACCGGAATAAGTGAACCCGGCGGCGGTCGAGAGCCCTGCGCCCGCGCCGAGGACCACGGCGTCCGCCGCATCCAGCGCCGCGCGCAGCCGCCGGAGCTCAGAAGAGTAATTTTTCATAGATCGCATAATCCCTGTCCTTGAAAACATTGAAGATCACCTTCATCCCGCTGCCCGTCTCCGCCTTCCAGCGCCGCACCGCGTCCACGGCGATCTCCGCGGCGCGCTCGTTCGGAAAATGAAACACACCGGTGGAGATGCAGCAAAGCGCAAGGCTCTCCACGCCGTTTTCCTCCGCGAGAGCAAGGCAGGCGCGGTAACTCGACGCGAGCAGCCGCTCGTCCTCCGCGGTCACGCCGCCGCTCACGACGGGACCCACGGTGTGGAGCACATAGCGGCAGGGCAGATTATACGCCCGCGTGATCTTCGCCCGTCCCGCCGGTTCCGCATGTCCCTGCGCCGCCATCAGCGCCGCGCAGTCGGCGCGGAGCTGCACGCCCGCGAAGGTGTGGATGCAGTTGTCGATGCAGCTGTGGCAGGGAATATAGCAGCCGGTGAGTCCGCTGTTCGCGGCGTTCACGATCGCGCCGCAGCGCAGGCGCGTGATGTCGCCCTGCCAGAGATAGAGGTCCCCCGCCGCCGGTGTCAGATCGCGGACGTCGGTGATCCCGTCCTCCGCGATGCGCCGGCGCAGATAATTATCCTGCACCGCCAGAAACGCCGCGTCCGCCGCGCCGGGGGCGCGCTCGTTCAGCAGCCCCCGCAGCAGCCGCCGCTGCTCCCCCGCGTCCCGCGGCACCGCCGCACGCGCGCCGCGCTCATCCAGCAGCCGCCCGATAAGATAGCGCCGCCGCTCCGCCTGTGTCATAGGAAACCTCCATAAATGAGCTTACTTGCTGACCGCGCTGATGCGCTGCCCGACATGGGCGCCGGAGACCGCCTCATCCACCATCGCGATCGCAAAGTCCGCGTAGCTGATCGTGCTCTCGCCCTTTGCGTTCAGCGTCAGCTCCTCGCCGCCGAGCGTATAAGCGCCGGTGCGCGCGCCGTCCGCCTGAAAATCCGCCGCCGGGCTGATATAGGTCCAGCGGACGTCCCGCTGCTCCCGCAGATAGCCCAGCGCCTCGGCATGCGCCGCCGCGAGCGGCTTGAAGGAGTCCGGGAAATCCGGTCCGTCCGCCAGACAGACCGTGTGCGCCGCGTCCACGAAGAGACTCCCCGCACCGCCGACGACCACGAGCCGCGTCTCGCGCCCGCGGAGCAGTCCGCAGAGATGCTTCACCGCCGCGGGGATGGCGGGAATGCTCTCCGGCGTCCAGCCGCCGCAGGCGTCCACGACGACGTCGAAGCCCGCGAGGTCCTCCGCGGTCAGGTCGAACAGATCCTTCACGATCGCCTTCTCCGCCGCAGAGCGGTTCTCCCCGCGCACGACCGCCGTGACATTCAGCCCGCGCGCGAGCGCCTCGCGGACGATCAGGCTTCCCTCTCTGCCGTTGGCACAAATCACTGCAAGTTTCATAATAACATCCTCCGTTTCTTGACTGCAAGGGCTTGTTTTTCCCTTTCGGCGGTCTTATAATAGCGTTGTACGGCAGATATGTAAAGTAAGCACTTTTTTGTGCCGTAGTTACCAAAAGGATACTATGCGTCTCGGTCCACGTCGAATTTTAAACGGAGCAGGATAAAAAAACATTGCACTATATCACATTTCTGATATAATAATATCAGAAATATCTGGAGGTGAATGATATGAACCTGAAGCCCTCTACCGCGCTTCGGAATGAATACC
>CAVCTM010000160.1:0-2593 GCA_963605115.1 Pseudobutyrivibrio sp.
ACCCTCCAGTCAGCGCTGTGCGCTGACAGCCTCCCTTGCACAGGGAGGCCTTTAAAATCGCGGCGTTTCCGTGTTAGTTAAAACGCTGGTGCTGGGGTTCCAAGGGGATCGTTAGATCCCCTTGGTCGCTGCGGAGGAGGATGGTTAAGGAGGGACCCAATCGAAAGGGTCCCTCCTTAACCGCGCCTTTGCTTACTTTCCCCGCGTGGGGCAAAGTAAGTCGCGCCTGCGGCGCGAAACAATTTCAATTTGCGCCAAAGGCGCATTCAACTTAAAAACCCAACGATCCCGCCCGAAAAATCAGGCGGGACCGTTTTTTATATCTTCGATTATTCCGCGTCGCGGACACCGGTGAAGCCGTTCACCTTTTCGTTGAGGGTAAACACGACCTCGCCCTCGCCGGAGGCGTCCCCGCTGCCGTTCGGGGCAAAGCCGCCGCCCGGCGGGGTGGGGCGCTCGCCGCTGCCGGGGTCAAAATCGCCGCCGGGCTTTTCCGGCGCGCTCGACGGGTCAAAGTCCGCGGGGACCTCGCCGTCCGGGGGCGTGGGGCGCTCGCCGAAGCCCTGCGCAGAGTCGCCGCCGGGTCTCTCCGGGGCATCGTCCGGCTTTCCGCCGCCGAAGAAGCCCTCCGGCGCTTCGCCGGTGCCGAGCTCGGCGTCGCCGCCAAAGCCCTCCGGGGGCTCCGCGGGTGCGGTGCCGCTGCCGTTGGGGTCAAAAACCCCGCCGCCTCCGCCGAAGCCGCCGGGACCTCCGCCGAAGCCGCCGAGCGTGCCCGTGCCGGTCCAGCACTGCTGCTTGGCGTCCGCCGTGAAGCCCGTGACCGTGGCGGGGTCATAGACGCCGGCTGTTTCCTCGCCCTCGACGTCGCCGCCGACATAGACGTAGTATTCGCCGCCGACGGTAAGACCGGGCGCGGACAAGATCGCACCGGAATACCAGCGCGCGTTGCCCTCCGCGACCTCGTCCTTGTCCGGGTCGTAGGCAAACACGACGGCGCCGTCCGCGTCCGTGACGACGATCGCCTCGTCCGCGCTCTGGCGCTGGCTGAAGCTGAGGTTCACCGCCGCTTGCCCGGCGTTTTCGCTGCCGTTGCTCTCCGCCCAGTCCATCGCCGCGCCGAGCGCCACGACCGTGCCGCCGTTGACGTAGGTGCCGCAGTCGGAATCGAGCCCGGAGTCTGCCATCGGGCTCGCGAGCGAGACGACCGTGCCGCCGTTGATGACGACGTAGCCGTTGGAGTCGATGCCGTCGCCCTCACTGCCGAGACCGGCGAGGATGTGCAGGCTGCCGCCGTTCACCGTCAGGACGGACACGCCGTCTTCATTGACGTTGATGCCGTCATCCTGCGCGAAAATGTTGATATTGCCGCCGTTTACCGTGAGGTGCAGCTCCGTGTCGAGCCCCTCGAAGGTCGAGGTGATATTGAGCACGCCGCTGCCCTCCGCGCCGCCGGTGACGTTCATGGAGACGTAGGAATAAAACGCGCCGTCGGTCTTGCGCATCTTTTTCTGCGCCGCGCCGGTGCCGGCAACGGCGTCGTCGCTCTTGAACCTGGTCTTCAGCATCCGGTAGATGTTCGCGCCGGAAACGCTGTTTTCCGTGCCGTCGGCGAGGATGACGTTCGCGCCCGCGTCCGCGGTGTCCGCGTCGGCGCCGTAGCTTTCGCGGGTCTCCCACGCGTTGTCGCACTCATAGACGCTGTAGAACACGACGCCGGGGGCGACCGTGCAGTCGATCTCCGCGCCGTTTAAGATGAGCGTCACCTTCGCGTCCGGGTCGGCGAAGGTCTCGTCCGTGTCGCCGAGGTCGATCCAGAGCTGACCGTGCCATGTGCCGGAGACGACGTAGGTCCCCGGCTCCGTGAGGTGGAGCACGGCGTTTTCATACGCTTCGCTCTCCGCGTGCATCATCTGCTCCGGAACGGCACTGCCCTGCACGGGCAGGGTGGAGAAGATATAGTCCGTGTAGCCCTCGGCGGTGTAGTAATAGACCCACTCCGTCTCGCCGTCGTAGCGCTGCTTCTGGAAGCCGGAGGTGTCCAGCTCCGGGTAATAATAGACATCGTGGGCGATATACGCCGCGGCGTCCGTCTCCGGCTCCGTGCCGGTATAGTACTCCGCGGGGCTGTTCTTCACCGCGTCGTGCGCCGCGGACGGGTCGGCGTGCCAGACGTAGTCAAATTCCTCCAGCGCCGCGCCGTCGAGCTCGGCGGCGTGGGTCCAGGTGCCGTCCGCGCTCTGCTCGGAGCGGAGCGTCAGCGTGTGCGCGTCCGCATAGTCGTCCGTCTGCACCGGGGCGGCGGTCTGCTGCGCCGTGGGCGTCGGGGTCTCCGCCGCGTCCGGAGCGGCGGAGCCGCAGCCGCAGAGCAGCGCGAGCGCCGCAGCCGCGGCAAGGAGCTTCTGATGCTTCATATCGTTTTTCCTCCCATCGGGTCCCGTGATTTTTTTGCCTGTTTATCCTACCATCGGTTGACAAGAGCACGCACGCCTGACAGCGCGTCTTTTCGGCGCTTTTCGCCCTTTTCGGCTTGACGGGCGCCAGCCCGCCTGCGCCTCAAAAGCCGAAAATCACGCGAAAATCCAGCGCTGACAGG
>CAVCTM010000161.1:0-2538 GCA_963605115.1 Pseudobutyrivibrio sp.
GCACGCCCCCAGTGTGCGCACTGGGGGTGCCTTGCACAGGGAGGCCTTTAAATTGTGCGCCTTCGGCGCATGGATTTTTGCCCAACCGCCTTTTTAAAAAGAAACACTTGTGCTTTTCCCGGCTTTATATTATAATACCATGTCTGAAAGTGTACACGAACATCCGTAAGGAGGTTTTTTCATGGTCAAAATCGTGAATCGCAGCGGCTCTGTCAGCATTTCCAACGACGTGTTCATCCTCATCGCGGGCAACGCGGCGACGCGCTGCTTCGGCGTGAAGGGCATGGTCGGAAAGGCGAAGGAGACCGGGCTTTACCAGCTGCTGCGCCGGGAGAGCATGTCCCGCGGCGTGTCCGTCGCCTTCAACGACGACAGCACCGTTTCCATCACGCTCCACATCGCGGTGGATCAGGGCGTCAACCTCGCCGTGATCGGCAGCAGCATCATCAAGGAGGTCAGCTACAAGGTCAGTCAGGCCACGGGCGTGACCGTCAAAAGCGTGGACGTCTTCATCGACTCTATGCTCATCGGCTGAAGAGCCTTTATTCTCGCCCAGCCACGGGCGCTTTCTTTACAAGCGGGAGGTAATCAATTTTGAGAGATCACATCGGCGGCGCGGAGCTGAAGGAGATGCTCCTCTGCGCATACGAGGCTCTGGAGAGCAATAAGCAGTCCATCAACGAGTTAAACGTCTTTCCCGTCCCGGACGGGGACACCGGCACCAACATGACGCTGACCGTCTCCGCGGCGGCGGCGGAGCTGCGCAAAAAAGAGCGCACGGGCGTCTCCGCGGTCGCGGACGCGGCGGCTTCCGCCATGCTGCGCGGCGCGCGCGGCAACTCCGGCGTTATCCTGTCCCTGCTCTTCCGCGGGCTCGCCAAGAGTCTGAAGGGCAAGGACAGCTGCACTGCCGCGGAGTTTACGGCGGCGATGCAGGAGGGCGTCGACGCGGCGTATAAAGCCGTCATGAAGCCCGCGGAGGGCACCATCCTGACCGTCTCCCGCGTGGCGACCGCGGTGGCGGCGGACTATGCCAAGACCGAGCGGGACCTGGAGCTCGTGCTCGCCTGCGCGCTCGCGGAGGGCCGCGAGGCGCTTGCGAAGACCGTGGAGCAGAACCCCGTGCTCGCGCGCGCCGGCGTTGTGGACGCGGGCGGCAAGGGCTATCTCTGCATTTTAGATGCCTTCCTCGCCTCGCTTCAGGGCCGCGTTTTCTCCGGCGCCGTCACCGGCGCGGAGGACGACGAGGACGATTTTGACCACGCCAACTTCGGCGAGTTCGACACCGCCGAGATCACTTATGCTTACGACACGGTCTACATCGTGCGCAAGACCGTCGACAAGCCGCTCGACCTTCTGCGCGCGTATCTGGACAGCATCGGCGACTCGCTCGTCATCTCCGAGGACGACGAGGTCTTTAAGGTCCATGTCCACACCAACATCCCCGGCGAGGCGCTGACCGAGAGCCAGAAATACGGCACGCTGGAGACCGCGAAGATCGAGAATATGCGCACCCAGCACGACGAGCTCGTCGGGAGCAAAGCCCCCGCCGCGCCCGCGCCGGAGCCGGAGTTCGCCGCGCCGGAGAAGCAGTACGGCTTCGTCGCCGTCTGCGCGGGCGAGGGTCTTGCCCAGGCCTTCCGCGAGCTCGGCTGCGACCGCATCGTCACCGGCGGGCAGACGATGAACCCCTCCACGGAGGACATTCTCCGCGAGGTGGACCGCACCCCGGCGGAGACCGTGTTCGTCTTCCCGAACAACAAGAACATCATCATGGCGGCGGAGCAGTGCGCCCCGCTGACGGAGAAAAAGGTCATCGTCGTTCCGACGAAAACCGTGCCGCAGGGCATCTCCGCGCTGCTGAATCTGGACCTCAGCGCCGACGAGGAGACCATCCTTGCCACGTTCCGGGAAGCCATCGCCGGCGTCCACACCGCGCAGGTGACTTACGCCGCGCGCGACAGCGAGTTCGACGGTCACGCCATCCGCGCCGGGGAATACCTCGGTCTGCTCGACGGCGCGCTCCTCGGCAGCTGGGAAAGCCTCGACGCGCTCACCGCGAAGCTCTGCGAGGCGGCGGAGGAGCTCAGCCCGGAGTTCATCTCCCTCTATTACGGCGAGGACGTCTCCGAGCCGGAGGCGGACGCCCTCGGCGAAAAGCTCGATAGAGCCTTCCCCGACGCGGAGCTCACCGTCGTGAACGGCGGTCAGCCGGTGTATTATTATCTGATCTCGATCGAATAAAGATGTCTCGCCCCGCCGTTCCCGGCGGGGCGAGGGCGTTTTAAACGGGGGTTTCTCGCCCACAAGGGCGAGGGGTTGAAATAGGTTTCGCGCCGTGCGCGGCGCGAGGATTTGATATGTTTCGCGCTGCGGCGCGACCTTCTTTCCCCCTGTGGGGAAAGAAGGCAAAGGCACAGTTGAGGAGGGACCCTTTCGATCGGGTCCCTCCTTAACAATCCTCCCCCGCAACGACCAAGGGGGTCTCACGACCCCCTTGGAACCCCTCCCGCATCTTAGGTCCAGCGTTTTAACTGT
>CAVCTM010000162.1:0-415 GCA_963605115.1 Pseudobutyrivibrio sp.
ACCCGGACGCGACGGACGCCGAAATTCAGGCGCACTATGCGCGATACCACAAAAATTGAAAGGAGCCAGAACGAAATGGCATTTATGACCCATTCGCTCGATGACAACCGCGTTGACGGCATCGAGTATCTTCCCGCGAGCGCGTTCACCCCGAAGGTGGGCATGGCGCTCGTACAGTCCGGCGGTCAGCTGGCGATGGCGACCGGCACGACCAAGCCGACCTA
The DNA here is from genome assembly GCA_963605115.1 of Pseudobutyrivibrio sp. Taxonomy (GTDB): domain Bacteria; phylum Bacillota; class Clostridia; order Oscillospirales; family Oscillospiraceae; genus SVKR01. Next base: position 225 of record CAVCTM010000162.1, read on the forward strand.
CATTTCCCGCTGCGAGCGCGAGAGCGCCTGCGCCGCGGGCGAGCTGATCCCCGTGGTCCGCGTGGACAGCGATCAGATCTATGAGACCACCTTTGCGGCGGCGGCGACCAGCATCAAGCTCGGCAACAAGGTGACGCTGCACACCGACGGCATGCAGGTCACGGCGACCACCACGAGCGGCGTGGCGGAGG
>CAVCTM010000162.1:425-866 GCA_963605115.1 Pseudobutyrivibrio sp.
ACCGAGGGCAGCGGCCTTCAGGACAGCATCTTCGGCAAGAGCCAGGAGCCGATCAAGATGTTCATCGAGAAGCGCGGCGAGGCGTTTGAGCAGCAGAGCGTTCTGCCGCTGCTGTTCTACACCGCGCCGAGCAAGAGCTTCGGCGAGAAGTTCACCACCATGACCGCGATGGAGGGCTTCCAGCCCGTCGGCGAGAACGGCAACTATCCCGTGGACGGTATGCAGGAGGGCTTTTCCAAGTTCCTTGAGCACATGACATGGAAGGACAGCTTCTCCCTCTCCCGCGAGATCGTGGACGACGGCAAGCTGATGGACCTGAAAAAGCAGCCCGCCGCGTTCGTGACGAGCTACTACCGCACCCGTGAGCTCTTCGGCAGCGCGCTCTATGCCGCCGCCATCACCGGTCAGACCAAGCTCACCTTCCGCGGCAAGGAGTTCACC
>CAVCTM010000162.1:876-2449 GCA_963605115.1 Pseudobutyrivibrio sp.
CACCACCACCTGCGCCGACGGCAAGAGCCTTTTCAACAAGGCGCATCCGAGCAAGCTCGGCAAAAAGAGCCAGAGCAACCTCTTTGCCGACGCCTTCTCCAACGACGCGCTCGCCGCGCTGGAGTGCAAAATGCAGGACTTCCGCGGCGACAGCGAGGAGGTCCTCGACGTGGCTCCCACCACGATCATGATCCCCAACGACTACAAGCTCAAGCGCGACGTGTTCGCCGCCATCGGTGCGGACAAAGACCCGGAGACCGCCAACAACGGCTTTAACTACAATTTCGGGCGCTGGAACGTCATCGTGAATCCGTATCTCAACCAGTTCATCACCGCCGGCACCGCGCCGTGGGTGCTCCTCGACCCGCGCTACAACGAGGAGTATGCCGGCGCCGTGTGGCTCGACCGCAACGCGCTGGAAGTGCGCAGTGAGCTCTCCAGCAACGACGCCAACGTCTGGAAGGGCTACGCCCGCTTTGTGGCTGGCTTCAACGACTGGCGCGTCGCGGCGGTCGGCGGCGTTTCCGGCGGCGACACGCTCATCAGCGCGTAAAGGGGGGCGGGAGTATGCCCAAATATACCCGCTTCACCAATCTGGAGGTCACGGGCGAGCTCAAGCACGCCGGGCTGAAGGAGGCTGACTACAAGGTAACGGCGGCGAACGCTGCCGCCGCTGCCGGCTCCGCCCCGACAAAGGCGGAATTTGACGCCGTCGTGACGCTCTGCAACGAGATCAAGGCGGACTACAACAAGCTGCTCGCAGCGCTCTGCGAGTGATGGAAAACCGGGGCGGAGGCTCCTCAACGAAACCTCCGCCCTTATGTAAAAGGAGACGACGATGGCAACACTCAAATCCGTGATCGATATGGTGGACGGCATCAAGCCGAACGCATTTTCCGACGACGCCAAGACCGCCTGGCTCAACGAGTGCGAGGGGCTGGTGCAGACCGAGGTGATGCTGCTCGCGGTCGAGGAGGTCATCTCCTACAGCTACGAGCAGGATAAAAACGTGAAGCTGCTCGTGCTGCCGCCGCACGACAAAATCTACTGGACGTATCTGAGCGCCCTGATCGACTTTGCCAACGGCGAGTATAACAAATACGCGAACACGATGCAGCTGTTCAACAGCTATTTTTCGGAATATATGCGCTGGTACGCGCTGCACTACCGCCCCGCGGACGGCGAGGCTGTGGCGCAGGGGTATTACCTCAGCGCTTACGGCATCGCCGTGGAGCACGGCTTTGTCGGCACAGAGGAGGACTGGCTCGCGAGCTTAAAGGGTGACAAAGGCGACACGGGCGATCCCTTCACTTACGATATGTTCACGCCGGAGCAGCTCGCCGCGCTGACCGGTCCGGTCGGACCGCAGGGCGAGACGGGACCGCGGGGCGAGCAGGGCGTGCAGGGCATTCAGGGCGAGAAGGGCGACAAGGGCGACAAGGGCGAGACCGGCGCGACCGGTCCGCAGGGCGAGACCGGCGCAACGGGGGCGACCGGACCTCAGGGGGAGACGGGACCGCAGGGACCACAGGGCGAGACCGGCGCGACCGGTCCGCAGGGACCGAAGGGCGAC
>CAVCTM010000163.1:0-2316 GCA_963605115.1 Pseudobutyrivibrio sp.
CGCCCCCTACTGCACCAAGGTGCAGCCGATCGAAACTGCTGAGAGCTTCGAATGATCCGACTGCGCGATACCTATTATAATTAAGACAGGAGGACATCCCCTATGTCCGCTTCCGCGATACTCGGCCTTGTTCAGACGGCGCTGGAGCTGGGGCTCATCAGCGCGCTGACGGTGCTGGCGCTTTATCTCAGCTATTCCATGCTCAACGTCTGCGACCTCTCCACGGACGGCTGCTTCACGCTCGGCGCGGCGGTCGGCGCGGTGGTGGCGATCTCCGGCCACCCTTACCTCGCCATCCTCGCCGCGATGGGCGCGGGCATCGTCTCCGGCTTCGTCGTCTCGTTTTTGCAGACGCGCATGGGCATCAACAGCCTGCTCGCCGGCATCATCGTCAACACCGGGCTCTACTCCATCAACATCGCCGTCATGGGCGGCTCCTCCCTGCTCAACATGAACAAGACCGAGACCGTGTTCACCAAGGTGCAGGCGCTGCTGAAGGGCACCGCGCTCGCCGGGCAGTATAAGCTGTTCGTCGCGCTCGCGGCGGTGGTGCTCGTGGTGCTGTTCCTCTCGTTTTTCCTGCGGACGCGGCTTGGTCTCGCCATCCGCGCCACGGGCAACAACCCGGACATGGTGCGCTCGTCGTCCATCAACCCCGTGTTCACGACGACGGTCGGGCTCTGCATCGCGAACGCTTTCACGGCGCTCTCCGGCTGCCTGCTCGCCCAGAGCCAGAAGTCCGTCAACATCGACATCGGCACCGGCATGGTCACGATCGCGCTCGCCTCGCTGCTCATCGGCGCGATCTTTCCCGGCAAGCGCAGCGTGACGCTGCGCGCCGTCGGCGCGGTGCTCGGCGCGATCATCTTCCGCCTTGTTTACACCGTGGCGCTGCGCTTCGATATGCCCGCGAGCATGCTGAAGCTCGTGAGCTCCGTCATCGTCATCATCGCCATTTCGGGACCCTATCTGAAGGGGCAGCTCCCGCTGCTGCGCCGCCGGATGGCAGCCCGGAACGGAAAGGGGGGCAGGGAAAATGCTTGAGCTGCGCCACGTTTCCAAGATCTTTTATTCCGGCACCGGCGACGCCAAGCGCGCGCTGAACGACCTCAGCCTCTCCGTTCCGGACGGCGACTTTGTCGCCATCATCGGCGCAAACGGCGCGGGCAAGAGCACGCTCTTCAACGCCATCTGCGGCGACTTTCTGACCGATTCCGGCTCGATCGGGCTGGACGGGCAGGACATCACGCTCCTCCCCTCCCACCGCCGCGCCAAGATGATCGGGCGGCTCTTTCAGGACCCGATGCGCGGCAGCGCGCCGGGGATGAGCATCGAGGAAAACCTCGCCCTCGCCGCAGGACACGGCGGCTGGCTCAGCCGCGTTTCCGCCGCGGACCGCGCCGCCTTCCGCGACCGGCTCGCGCTGCTCGACATGGGGCTGGAGGACCGGATGAAGCAGCCCGTCGGACTGCTCTCCGGCGGTCAGCGTCAGGCGCTGACGCTGATGATGGCGACCTTCCACCCGCCGAAGCTGCTGCTGCTCGACGAGCACACCGCGGCGCTGGACCCCGGCACGGCGGAAAAGGTGCTTTCTCTCACAAAGCAGATCGTCGCGGAAAACCGCCTCACCTGTCTGATGATCACTCACAACATGCAGTCGGCGCTGGAGCTCGGCACCCGCACCATCATGATGGACGCCGGCACGATCATCTTCGACGTCGCCGGAGAAAAGCGCCGCGGTCTCACCGTCGCCGACCTCCTCGCCCAGTTCAAAAAGAACTCCGGCAAGACTCTCGATAACGACCGCATGCTGCTGACTTGAATAAACAGGAAACCGGGCAGAGCCAAACGGCTCTGCCCGGTTCCTTTTTTGGGGAAATCCGCGTAGAAGAGAGAGGGGAGAAAAATTGAGAAATATCGTTTATTTTCCGGCGTAAAGGATCGCGCGGGGCATGGTCTCCATCTCCTTGACGAGCTCGCTGATCTCGCCGAAGCGGATGCAGCTTGTCATGCAGTGGTGGACGCAGCTCGGCACGGTGTCCTCGCCGGAGGCGATGCGGCCGGCGCAGAGGGTGCAGAGGTCGGTGGGATAGGGCGCGAACTCGACCATCACCTTGCCGTTCGGCTCGGTGTAGATCATTTCGTTTACCTTGATGCCCCACGTGTCCGCATCAAAATGGTTCTCCTGCTTGCACGCGACGGTGCAGGCGAAGCAGCCCACGCAGTACTGGGCGTCAAAAAGCAGTCCGAATTTGCTCATTATTATGACCATTCCTTTCCGCTGCGCTGCAAGGCACCAAAGGGGAATGAAACAGA
>CAVCTM010000164.1:0-2260 GCA_963605115.1 Pseudobutyrivibrio sp.
AGGTGTGCCCTCTGATAAACCGCATCCTGCACCAGCCCCGGCTTCCGCTGCGCACTGGAAGTGCTTTCCCCGGTGTTGACACCCGCCCCGGTTTGTGCTACATTATCCGTGGAGTAACCTGACGGCGGAACGTTTTGGACGTCAAGTCCGGGGGCGGCGGCAACGCTGCTATCGGACGTCGTGACAAGTGGGTTACTCTTTTTTTGTATCCAGAGGGAATTTGTCGCGATTGCGTGTCTGCCGTCCGTGACAGCCTGCGCCGTAATGTAAGTATCACCGATCTGCTTTGTGAACAGCAGAACCGCGCGTCCGAGCTTGTCCTTGTCCCCGGAAAGCTCTACGCTGTCTGGGGAAGTGAGAACCTGCGGAATAAGAGCAATATCGTTTTCCGTCACCGCGCGCTGCCCTCTGCTGCTTTCGGTCTGCTCGTTTCCGTGGTTTTTGAAAATATGCTGCACAGAGCTTCCGGGAAGAATAGCAACATAACCGGAAACGTCAACGCCGGTTTGGTCTCTCACGAACCGGGCAGCAGTATCGGTCATTGTGCCCATATAAAGGCGCTCGCTTCCACCCTTCTTCTCTTTCGCGCTTCGGATGAAGGAAAGGATATCCTGAACCGTGTTCGCAATGATATTGTTTTTCCCAGTGGAAAGATTTGCCGCATCGTGTTCACTCAGCGGAACAAGCCCAATGTTTCCCGCCGCCTCAACCGGGGCGGCGTTTTCGTTTTCCGCGTCGATGGCCTCCACATTGGCCTGATAAAGCCGCCCGATTTCCGCATTGGTGATCGTCTTTCCGGCGTCGAGCTTCTGCTGGAGCTGCACGGCCAGCTTGTAGCTCTGGGTGCCGGGGTCGCTTGCAAGCCCCTCCTGAATGACAGCCTGCACCGCATCCGCACCCATCGCCTGAAACTGCTGCCCGGTGCGCCGCGCCCCGCGCTCGTTCACCACCGCATTGACACCCGCGACGGGACCGCTCATCGCCGCGCCGGAGAGCGCGCCGCCGAGGAAGTCGAGCCCCATATTCAGCGCCTGGTCCCGCACCGCGTGCCAAAACGCATCGCTCTCGCTCATCCCCTCCGCCTCGTAAGCGTCGATGGAGGTTTTCCACTCGCTCTTGTCCTTGGAAACAAGCACGTCGGCCACCAGGTTGATGATGTCGCTGCCCACTTCCTCGCTGCCCTCGGAGAGTGTATTTTTCAGGAAGTAGCCGAGCGCGCTTTTGTTGAGCGCAGTCTTGTCCAGCAGCGCCTCAATGCTGACCTTCTCCGTGATGACCTCCGCCAGCCCTGCAATGGTGCCGAGCGTGAATGCCTGATCGTCCGTCAGCCCGCGGTCCTTCGCCTCAATGGTCGCATCCGCCGCGCCGGTGCCCATAATGGCGAGGGAGAGCGCCTGATTTCCGCCCGTGACGGTGGTGTTCAGCAGGAAGTCGCCCATACTCATGCCGGTCTGATAGAGGAAAGAGCCGACCTTGCCCCATTTTCCGCTCTCCTCGATCTTTTTCGAAACCTCGCCGCGGATGGCGCTGTTTCCGTAGCTGAACTTATTGTAGCCCGCGTTTTGGTCGATCTTCCCATCCTTGAGATAATCCGTCATCTGTCCAATGTAGGAAAGCCCCTTCATCGGGCTGGTCATAACGCTGAACGCAGAGGCTTTGACCGGGTGTTCGTTCGCATATTCCGCCCACTTTTCCTGCGCCGCCGCGCGCTGACGGGCGTTTAAGTCGCCGGTCAGAAAGTCGATATAGGCGTAGGCATTCCTGTGCTCGGCGTCGCCGTTGGCGGTGTCCTGGGCGTACAGGTAGTTGAAAACGGCGATCTCCTCGTCCGTCATCTCCTTGCGCTCACTGTCATCCAGACCAAGGAACGCGGCGCCGGACTTCGTATCCATATAGTCCTGAACGCTGCGGGCATCCTTGTCGCGGTTGATGTAGTCGTAGCGGACATCGCCGAAGCCGGTGTCGGTGATATACCCGCTCGCATTCGCCTTGGTGTCGCCGTAGCGCGTGCTCTGGTATGTGCTCTTTTCCGCAAAGTCCGGCTCGTTCTGCGCCTGCATATAGCGGATGTACTTGCCCTGCCAGAGATCATCCGCGTTCGGCGCGGTGTAGCTCCGCGTTCCGTCCTCCAGCGAAGCCCCGCCGCCGCTGAAATTGCGCCCGCCGGAGGACTGATAGCCAACATTGCGGTAAGACGGCGTTTTGAGCGCAAAGCCGTTCTTCACGCTCTCCCGCGCCGCGGAAGACGGTGCGGGAAGAA
>CAVCTM010000165.1:0-2056 GCA_963605115.1 Pseudobutyrivibrio sp.
TTGCTTACTTTCCCCGCAGGGGGAAAGTAAGTCGCGTCCCGCGGACGCGAAACATATTAAATCTTAGCGCCCGCAGGCGCATTCAACTTCCCCCCCACCCCCCCGCGGGGCACATAATCATTCCTTTCCCCCCAGCTTCGCCAGAAACCCGGTGAAATACGCCGGCAGCTCCGTGGTGAGGCGGAGCCTTTCGCCGGTGCGGGGGTGGGTGAACTCCAGCTCGCGGGCGTGGAGGCACTGTCCGGCGAGGCCTTTCTCCGGCTTTTTTCTGCCGTAGACGAGGTCCCCGGCGAGGGGATGGCCGATATACTCCATGTGGACGCGGATCTGGTGGGTGCGCCCGGTCTCCAGACGGCAGCGGATGTGGGTATAACCGGCGTAGCGCGCGACGACCTCCCAGTGCGTGACCGCCTCGCGCCCGCCGCGGGCGACGACCGCCATGCGCTTGCGGTCGACCGGGTGGCGGCCGATCGGGGCGTTCACCGTGCCGCGGTCCTCGCGCATCCTGCCGAGCACGACCGCCTCATAGATGCGGAACATGCTGTGGTCGGCGAGCTGGGCGGAGAGGGAGAGGTGCGCCGCGTCGTTTTTCGCGGCGATGAGCAGCCCGGAGGTGTCCATATCGATGCGGTGGACGATGCCGGGGCGCTTTTCGCCGCCGACGCCGGAGAGCGAGTCGCCGCAGTGGAACAGCAGTGCGTTCACGAGCGTGCCGCCGCTGTGTCCCGGCGCGGGGTGGACGACCATGCCGCGCGGCTTGTTGACCGCGATGACGTCCGCGTCCTCATAGACGATATCGAGCGGGATGTCCTCCGGCTCCGCGGCGCTCTCCTCCGGCTCCGGGAGCGTCAGCTCCACGGCGTCCCCCGCCGCGGCGCGGTAATTTTTCCGCACCGGCGCGCCGTTCACGGCGACCGCGCCGCTTTCCAGCAGCTTCTGCGCCGCCGAGCGCGTCAGCGCCGGGACAAAACGCGGCAGGAGGGCGTCGAGACGCTCTCCTGCCTGCTCTTCGGTCAAAACGAAGCGCTCCATCAGAGGTCCTTGAACTCCGCGAGGATGGAGTCGAGGTCGAACTCCGAGGCATCCGCCGCGGGAGCGGCGGGCTGTGCCGGTGCCGCAGGCTGCTGCGGCGCGGGGGCGGCGGGCGCTTCATGGTGCGCGGCGGCGTGGTGCACCGGAGCCGCGGGCTGCTGCGGGGCGACGGGTCGCTGCATAACCGGCTCACTGTAGACAATGCGGGTGGGCTGGGGCTGGGGCGCCGGAGCCGGGGCGGGCTTTCCCGCGGCGCGCTTTTCCCACTCGGCGAAGGGGTCGTTCGGGTCGATGGCGGGCGCGGCGGGCGCGGGCGCGCGCTTCGGGAAGTCGGGGACCTCCACCTTTTTGTGCTTGCGCAGCAGCGGCTTTTTCGCCGGAGCCGGGGCGGGCTTTGCGGCAGCCGCGGGTGCGGCGGTCTTGGCGGCGGCAGCGGGTGCAGCCCCCGCGGTCTTTTTCGCGGGCTTTTCCAGCAGGATGCAGATGCAGAAAATGACCGCGCCGACGGTGATATAGATATCCGCGACGTTGAACACCGGGAAGCGCATAAACTCGAACTCGAACATGTCCACGACGTAGCCGCAGACGATGCGGTCGATGCAGTTGCCGATCGCGCCCGCCATGACGAGCACCGCCATCCAGCGCGCGAGCGGCTGGCGGACGATGTTTTTCACGAGCACATAGACGACGACGGCGACGAACAGAATGCAGAGCACGACGAAAAACCACCGCGCGCCCTCCAGAAAGCTGAACGCCGCGCCGGTATTGTGGACGTTTGCGAGGTGGATGAAGCCCGGAATGAGCTTCGCCTCGCCGGTGTCCACGACGATCTTGACCGTTGTCCAGTACTTCACAAGCTGGTCCGCGATCAGCGCCAGCACTGCCACGATTGCATAAAGCATTTTTCTCTATTCCCTCCTTCGGGTTTTTGGAACGGGAGTCAGGGGCTCGTTTTGCACGATGCCGCGGGTTAAAGGCTCCCGAAGTGCAAGGGGAGCTGGCGCGCGAAGCGCGACTGAGGGGT
>CAVCTM010000166.1:0-2046 GCA_963605115.1 Pseudobutyrivibrio sp.
CTTTCTTTTTTACCAAGTAAGTACAAGTTTTTCGAGCGAAGCCGCCTTAATCTGCATTGCATCGGCACTGTCGATCTTCCCGTTGCCGTTAAGATCGGCGATAAACGCGACTTCGCCAATCAGCTCCAGCTTAGAAAGCGAAGCGGCCTTGATCTGCATAACATCCGCGCTGTCGATCTTTCCATTGCCATTCACATCGCCCTTGACCGCCACAACAACGGTGGTAGCCTCGGTGACGTTGATGGTGAAGCTGTAGGTGTTCTCCCCTGTCGCGGTCGCGGTGAGGCGCTCGTAGGTGTCGCCGGTCTTGACGAGGACGACGCATGCCTTGTCGTTTGTGACGGTGAAGGCGGTCTCGCCGAGCTTGAGACCGTCGAGTCCGGTCACGGTCGCGCCGCTCTGCTTGTTCTCAACGGTCACGGTGTAGCCGGTCGGGTCCTCACCGGGGGTGCCGACCTCGGCGCTGGGCATTGCGGGCTTGTCCTCGCCGGTATAGTCGGCGTAGTCGTCGCTCCACGGGAGCTTGTCGCCCTCCTGCTCGCCGTTGCCGATGTAGCAGTCGCCGGTGCTCAGGCGGAAGCGGAAGTCCGTGCCGGTCACGGCGTAGGTGTAAACCGCGAGCTCCTCGCCCTTCGTGACGGAAACGTCGTCTGCGGTCGCGGTGAAGAGTCCGGCATAACCGGTGGCAGTGTTCACCGAGTCGGCGTTCACGTAAGTGCCGGTGATGCTCTCGAGCGCCGCGTCGCCGTAAGAGCAGCGGAGATAGAGCTCCATGACGGAGAACTGGAAGTCGCGCGCGGCGATGACCTTAACGACGATCTTGCCGTCCTCGGTCCTGCTCGCTTCAAGCCTGAGCGCCTCGACGGAAGCCTTTTCAATGCCGTAGCCGTTCTCATCGTCGCCGACGCACTCGAAGCCGCTGGCGCAGAGCTCGTTTCCAATCGCCTTGTTGAACGTGCCGCCGGAGACGAAGCCGGTCAGCGCGGTCTCCTGACCGTTGCCCATGTAGCTGGCGACGGGCTGGGCGTTCGTGCTGCTGAAGCTGCCGCCGGTGACGGCGACGGTGCCGACGCCGTTCGGGTAGCTGCAGTTGTCGATGACGATGGCGTCGCCGGTCGCGTTCGCGCCGTTGCCGTAATAGTCATACTCCGCTGCCTCGCCGATGCCGTTGAAGGTGCCGCCGGAGAGCGTCATGTCGGTGGATTTGAAGTAGATCGCGGTCGCGCCGGTGATCGTGCCGCCCGTGACGGTGAGCTTGCCCGCCGGGAGGTAGATGCCGATGCCGTCTTTGTCCGCGGTGATCTCGGCGCCGTCATAGACGTTGACGACCGGGGCTGACATGTCACTGCCGTTTGTGGAAATGCCGAGGGCGTTGCCGGTGACGCTGATCTTGCCGTAGAAGTTCAGGACCGGGGTCTTGCAGCCGGTCGCGCCGTAGGTGCCGTCGCCCCAGACGACGATGCCGTAAGCGGTGGCGTCGTAAACGCTGCGGTTCGTGATGGTGAGATCCGCCGCGACGGTCACGTTCGCCGCATCATAGACGCTCACGCGGCCCGCGATGGTGCCGTTTTTGAGCACGACGGTGCCCGCATTGACGGTGAGCGCGCCGATCTCCTTGTTCGCCTCGGACTCCACGCCGGTCAGCGTCTTGCCGCCGAGGTCGAGGGTGAGACTCTTGCTGATGAGGAGCTTGCTCTCCAGCGCGATATCATCCAGCAGGGTCACGGTCTCGCCGCTCTCGGCGGCTTCGACCGCAGCCGCGAGGCTGGTGTAGGTGGTCTCACTGATCTGGGCGACGGGCTTCCAAGTGCCGCAGACGGTGCAGACGCCGTTCTCGTCGAACTGGTGCTCGCCGCCCGCGGGGAGGGTGATGTCAGCGAGCGTGAGCTCGGTCGCGCCCTTCTCGTCGGCAAAGTATCTGCCGCAGGTCTCGCAGACCCAGTGCGCGATCGTGCCGCCGTCAACGCAGTTGCCGGTGAGGTCAACGTGCGTCAGTGCGGTCGGGTGGTCGGAGGCTTCGGCTTTGAAGGTGATCTGGATGTTGGG